>JANNDN010000191.1:0-12563 GCA_031387795.1 Sphingomonas sp. | reverse complement strand
GACCTTGCGGTCGTCGGTCGGGCGGCGGTCGATGTCGTCGGGGACACCGTCGCCGTCGACATCACGCTCGACTACCGGGTCGACCACCGGCGCCGTCGCCGCCGCTGCTCGGCCGCGGCTCTTGAGCGCCGCTCCGCGCAGGCTGTCCTGCTCGCGCCATTCCTTTTCGCGCTCGGCCAGCGCCGCGTCGCGCTCTTTCTCGCGTACCGCATATTCGGCCTCGCGGTCCTTGAGGCTGCGCTCGAGCTCGCGGTGGCGCTCGACCTCGTCATAGTAGCGCGTCTTCCACTTCTTGCGCCCGCCCGCGGTCATGAACAGGCCGATGAGCACGCCGAGGAGGAAGATGAGCGCGTAGATGATCCAGACGTTGGGATCGTTGCTGAACTGCATGGGATTCACCCCCGTAATGAAATGGCTACGCGGCCTCTACGCTCGGGGCGCGGGCCGCGTTCCATTTCTCGCCGTCGCGGGCGGGTTTAGCCGTTGAGGAAGCTGTCGTTGATCGAGCAGGCCGCGGGGCCGAGGATGACCACGAACAGGGTCGGCAGGATGAACAGGATCAGCGGGACGGTCATGATCGCGGGCAGGCGCGCGGCCTTTTCCTCGGCGCGCATCATCCGCTGGTGGCGGAATTCTGCCGAGAGGACGCGCAGCGCGGAGGCCAAAGGAGTGCCGTATTTCTCGGTCTGGATCATGGTCGTGACGACGCCGCGGACAGCCTCGAGGTCGACGCGGTTGGCGAGATTCTCGAACGCCTGGCGGCGCTCGGCGAGGAAGCCAAGCTCGATCGCGGTCAGCCCGAATTCGTCGCCCAGTTCGGGATAGGCCTTGCCCAATTCCCTGGCGACGCGGCCGAACGCGGCATCGACGGTGAGGCCCGCCTCGGCGCAGATGACGAGCAGATCGAGCGCGTCGGGGATGCCCTTCTGGATTGCCTTGCTGCGCTTAGTGACCTTGTTCTTGAGCCAGACGTCGGGCGCCTTGTAGCTGCTGAACAGGATTCCAGCGACGGTCAGGTAACGGCGCAGCCAGCCCCATTCGGGGTAGAAATCGAAGCCGTAGAGCATGACCGCGGCGGCGGTGCCGAACACCAGCGGCAGCAGGAAGCGCGCGAAAATGATGAAAAAGGCGAGGTCCTTGGTGCGGATGCCCGCCTGCATCAATTTGACCTGGGTTTTCTTAACCTGGTCGTCCTGAAGCATTTTCAGTTGCGAGAGGATGCCGCGAACCTTGTCGGCCGCCTCGTTCTTGTTGGTCAGGCTCTTGCGCCGGTTGGTGGACGCAACAATGCCCGCCTTGAGCTGCTCGCGGCGCTCGTTGAGCGCCTTGACCCGCTTGGCCATCGGATCCCTGACCGTGGTCGCGGCATAGATGGCGACCATCACCGCCATGGTCGCGATCGCGCTCAGAATCGTCGCGATCAGGATCACGTCGAAGCCGAGGAGGGTGGGGCCGGAAGCAGCCTGTTGCATGGTTTCTGGTCCCTCAGATCTCGAAGTTGACCATTTTGGCCATGATCAGCGCGCCGATGCTCATCCAGACCATTCCGCCGATCCCGGCGACGATCAGCCGCGGGTCGACGAAGAAGCCGGCCATGTAAGTCGGATTCATCAGATAGACGAGCGTGAAGACGATGAAGGGGAGCGAGCCGACGATATAGGCCGAGGCCTTGGATTCCGAGCTCATGGCGCGGATCTTGAGCTTCATCTGCGCGCGCTTGCGGAGCACGTCGGAGAGGTTCGACAAGGTCTCGGCGAGATTGCCGCCGGTCTCGCGCTGGATCGCCAAAGTGATGACGAAAAACTGGAACTCCGCGGTGCCGAGGCGGTCCGCGGTTTCCTGAAGCGCGGTCTCCATCGTGCGGCCGATCTTCATCCGGTCGGCAACCGCCCGGAACTCGATCCCGACCGGACCGGCGATCTCGCCCGAGACGATGCCCAAAGTTTCGGTGATCGGCAGGCCCGAGCGCAGGCCGCGGACCATCAGATCGATGGCGTCGGGGAAGTTGGAATTGAATTTGGCGATGCGGCGCTTGATCATCCGCCCGATCACGAAATAGGGCACGCCGATCCCGACGAACAATCCGAAGAACAAGGCCAGCGACACCGGCGCTCCGCGCATCAGCAGCAGGGCCATGACCGCGACAATGATGCCCAGGCAGAACAAGGCATATTTGCCGAGCGTGATGTTGCGGCCAGTCATCTCGAGCCGCTTGCGCAGCAAGGCCGGCTTGGGGAGGACGCGCGACGCAAAGCCCTCGAGCTTGCTGTCGCGTTCGGCGAACATCTTGCGGATCTGGGCCTGGGCGATCACGCCCGCCATCTCGCCGTGGCGCTCCTTGACGCCCTCGATGCGCCGCTTGAGCGCCTTTCCGGCACTGGGACCGCTGAACGCGAAATAAGCGAGCACGAGGGTTGCAACCCCACCGCCCAGAAGTAGCCACAAAAGCATTCGACTTCCCTCGCTTTTCACTCGCGCCGATCAGCGGACCGGCTAGTCACGTCCCGCTTTGCCTACGTCAGGCGGCGGCCTTGTCCTTCTTCGCCAGCATCCCCTTGAACTGGTCGACCAGCGACTTGGACGAGGAACCGGTGGACGAGGCGTCCGCACCGCGCGACGCGCCTTCCTCGCTCGAATTGTCGAGCACCATCGCGGACAAAGCGTTGAACGGTGCCGCCATCTTCGATCCGGCGACCTCGACCATCGGCTTGCCCAGCTTGGCCGATTGCGCGGCGAGTTTGGCATCGTGCGGGAAGACGATGTCGACGGGCCGCTCGATCGATTGCTCGAAATCCTTGCGGCTGATCTCCAGCGCTCCGCCCGAGGGGATCGCATTGGCGACCACGACGACCTTGGTCTGCGGCGCGTTCGACTTGAGCCAGGCGAGGATGCGGATGGTGTCGCGCGTCGCCGCCAAAGTCAGGTTGGCGCACACCACTGCAACATGCGCGTCGTGAACCAGATGCGGATATTGAATCAGCATATGCCGGGGCAGATCGAGCACGGTCGATTCGAAGGCGTTGCGCATCTCTTCCTGAAGCTGGAAGAACGCGGCGCCGTCGGTCACCAGCGGGTGATTGATCGGCGCTTCCGCCGACAGCACCGACAGGCGCTCGTTAGCGCGAACCATCGCGCGCTCGATGAACAAACCGTCGATGCGGCTCGGATTCTCGATCGCATCGGTGAGACCGCGGCCGGGCTCGAGGTCGAGCGCCAAAGCGCCAGTGCCGAAATGGACGTCGAGGTCGAGCAAGGCGGTCGAACGCATCGCCCGCTCGCCCATCATCCACGCCAGCGAGGTGGCGAGGGTGGACGCGCCGACGCCGCCGCGAACGCCGATGACCGCGGCCAGGACATGGGGCTTGTCGGCGGCCGATTCCCCGCGCGGTCCGGACAGCAGCATCTGGGCATGGGCGAAGGCATCGCGCAGTTGCTCGCCGTTGAACGGCTTGAGCAGATAATCGTGGATGCCGCTGGCCAGCAGGTCGCGATACAGGCGGACGTCGTTGACCGTGCCGGCCGCGATGACGATGGTCCCCGGCTCGCACACTTCGGCGAGCGCGTTGATGTCGTTGAGCGGGTCGGCCGATTCGCTGAGGTCGACGAACAGGATGTTCGGGCTCGCCGAGACCGACAGCGACTGGACCGCGTTGCGAAGCCCGCCCTTGTTGACCTTTTCCGGCGACCAGCCGTGCTCGACCGCGATCGGCCGCACCAGCTCGGCCGTCGCTTCGTCGCAGACAAAGGCGGTGAACGGATCGCGCAGGCCAGCGCGTGCCTGGAATGGAGCGTTCATCTTATTTGTCATCCTTCGTTTGGCTGTCGGCCGTGTTGAGCGGCCGTTTGATCTGGCCGTCGATCACGCCGGTCAGCGGCCAGTTGCGATACATGTTGATGGCCTTGGCAGCGGTCGCCCCGTCGCCGGCCGCGGCACCGGCGCGGCCGTGGATCAGGTCGCGCGGATTGGCGATCTGCGCCGCCAGCGCGCTGTTCACACCGCAGCCGTAGTTGGACAGCATGTCGTTGTTGAAATTGGGGTTCGACGGCTTGTTCCACTGGGGGCAGCCGGGAACGTTCGCTTCATAGCGGCTGACGACTACCCGGACCGTGCCCGGAGCGACCAGCCCCGGAGTGACCGGTGCGCCATCGCTGACCAGCAGGCCATATTGACCCGCCACCGAAGCGACCTGACCGCGCGCGGTGCCGTCGAAGCCGTCGACGAAAACCTGGTCGCCATAATTCATGTTGAGGCTCGCGAACCAGGCGTCGAGCCGGTCCATTTCGCTCGACGGCAGCGTCCCCGAGGGAGCGACGGCATCGAACACATAGGTCGCCTGGCCAACCACCGGCACATGGGTCGCACTCAGACCAGCCTGGAGGTTGTCTGGCGCGTTGCAGGCGGCGAGCAGCGACCCCAGGGCCACGATCGACAATTTGGCACGCATCGAAAGATCCTTTCTCATCGCTCGCTCTCTCACATCCGGAAGCCGGGGGCGGCGACGGTCGTCGCTGGCCCGGCTGGCGAAGAGGTGGTGGTGGGACCGGCCGGGACCGCAGTCGGGACCCGCGATCCGCTTTTGCCCATGTATGTCTGTCCGCCGAAGTCGCGGGTCGCGTCGTCGGGGACGCGGTAGCCGTCGGTGGGAAGCGCGATCTGGCCCGACACCGGACGGACGAGATAGGGCGTCACCACGATGACCAGCTCGGTCTCTTCGTGCTGGAACTTGGTCGAGCGGAACAGCGCGCCAAGGATCGGCAGGTCGCCGAGGAATGGCGCCTTGTTGAGATTGTTGTTGGCGGTGTTGCGAAGGAGGCCGCCGATCATGAAGCTCTGGCCCGAGCCGAGCTCGACCGTGGTCTCCGCGCGGCGGGTGGTAAGCGCCGGAACGGTGAAGCCGTTGAGCGTGACCGCGCCGTCATCGGACAATTCGCTGACCTCGGGGCGGACGCGCATCGAGATGCGGCCGTCGGCGAGGACGATCGGGGTGAAGGCCAGGCCGACGCCATATTCCTTATACTCGATCGTCACCGCGCCGAGCGATTGCGAGACCGGGATCGGGAACTCGCCGCCGGCAAGAAAGCTCGCCGTTTCGCCGGTAAGCGCGGTCAGGTTGGGCTCGGCGAGAATGGTCACCAGGCCGTCGACCGCCGCCATGTCGAGCGAGCTCAGGATGTCGAGCCCGAACAGGCTGCCGCTGCCCGAGAAGGTCGAGCCGAGCAGTGCGCGCAGAACCTTTGGAGCGGTCGGGACCTTCTCCGCCGGGTCGGGCAGATAGATGCCCTGGCCCTGGGCGATTCCGAACTTGAATCCGCTGCTCGGGTCGGACGCGAGGATGTTGACCCCCATCGACTTGAGCACCGTGCGGTTGACCTCCGCGATCCGCACCTTGAGCGTAACCTGGAGCGGGGTCGCGGTCTTGAGCCGGTTGATCGGCACGACGTTGAGCGGGTCGCCTTCCTTGATGCCGGGGTTGAGCACGGCACGGACGATCGCTTCGGCCTGGGTCGCGTCATCGGGCGAAGCGACGGTGCCGTTGATCACGGCGACTTGGCCGATCGTGGTCACCGAAATGTCCGAACCCGGCATCGCCTGGCGCAGAGCGGCGTCGATCGACGTGATGTTCTGGTTGATCCGGACCGCGGCGCCATAGACGACCGATCCGTCGGATGCGGTGGCGATGATCGTCGCCTCGCCCATTTCCTTGCCGAACACGTTCATCTGGCGCGGGCTCGAGACATAGACGTCCGCGACCTTGGGGTTCGACGTCCACACGTTGGCGACGTTGCGCGGCAGATTGATCATCTGTCCTTCGCCGACCGACAGATAGACCTGGGTCGTCGGGCGATAGGTGCCCGAGGCATATGCCTTGGGCTGGGCGAGCGCGGGCGCGGGCGCGGCGAGGGCACTGATTGCCAACGCAATCCCCGCTCCGGCGACGCGCAGGCTCGCGCGCTTGTTGGTCCACTTGGTGTTCATCTTAACGTGCTCCCACCGGAACGATTGCTACTTCATTGCCGCGCGCGACCCGGACGGTCGGGCCGGTCGAGACCGCGCCGCCAGGCCGGGCGCTGGTGGCCGGGGCCGCGCCATTATTTTGCGGACGGGCCGGCACCGTGTTGCGCTGGAAGCGCGAGACGTCGCCACCCCTGGTGAAGGTCGGATTGGTATCGATCGGCCGGTTGGCGATCGCGAGCAGGATCCTGCGCTCCTGCAGCGGATCGGCGCCCGCCGGGATCTTGACGTCCCCAGCCGCAACCGCGCGCTCGAGTTCCGCCGCGTTGTCGGCGAGGCTGCGCAGCGACAGCGACAGCGTGCCGATGCTCTGCCCGACCGCGATCTTCTCGGCGATGCGCGGGGTAACCTCGAGGGTGACGTTGGAGAAGGTCTTGACCTCGGTCTTGCCGTCCTCGTCCTTGTCGGTGATGCGCTGATCGGTTGCGAGCACCCGGATATTGCGGACGATCGTTTCCGACGTCTTGAGCGCCGGGCCGTCGCCGCCGCCCTCGACCGTCTGGGTCAGGACGATGTCGACATGGTCGCCCGGAAAGACGAAGCCCGCGACACCGGTCGTGGCGTTCACTGGAACCGAGATGGCGCGCATTCCCGGCCCGAGCGCAGCGGCGAGGAAGCCGCGGTCGTTGGGGCCGACAAGCGAGCCGCGCGTGACCGGCTGACCGGCGGTGATCTGATAGCGAACGACCGTCCCGAACAGGGTCTTGGGATCGCTCTCGCCGCCCTCGACGTAATAAGCGCTCTGCATCAGTTCCGTGGGCCACGGCTGATAGGCGAAGCTGTCGGCATCGATGATCGTGCCGACGGGAAGCGCCTTCTTGGCAACCAGGACCTTGGGTCCAAGCGGGACCGGGGCGGCCTGGGCTTGGTCAGCCCCCGCTCCGATGAACAAGTTCTTGGCCATGACCGCGGTGATTATCGCGATGACCAGCGCTCCAAAGAGCAGTGCAACCTTTTTCACGTCCATGGCGAGATCGCCTCCACTTGGCGGGCTTCCGAATGAGCCTCACACATCAGGCAAATTGGTTAAGATATCGTTGGGCGAGAATGGCGAGACCGCCGAATGCGATGGCCACTCCGTAGGGAATTTCGGGCCGGCCTTCGCGCTTCCTTAGGCGGTGCCAGACAAGGACAACCAGCGTCAGAACGCCGCCCGCGAGCGACATGATGACGAGGAATTTCAAGGTGTCGGCGGGCGCGAACCACAATGCCAAAGCGGCCGCGAGCTTGACGTCGCCGCCGCCCATCATGCCGATCACGAAGGTCAAAGCGAACAAGGCGAACACCGCCGCGGCGACCGCGACCTGGATCGCCATCCCCGGCCACGGATCGAGCCCGACCGCCAGCCAATAGACCGGCGCCAGCAGCGCCACCGCCGCGTTGAGGCCATTGGAAATGGTGAACGTGCGCATGTCGATCACCGCCGCTACGACCAGCAGCAAAGCGAGAATTCCGAGCAGGGCGTGGGTAAATGCGCCGTTGATCATGGACCTGCCTCTAGACGGCGCGGCTTTCCAATTCGTAACCACGAGCGCGATGAGCATGGATTTCGACATCGTCATCGTCGGGGGCGGAATCGCCGGGGCCAGCCTCGGCGCCGAGCTCGCGGGCACGAGCAAGGTCCTGATTCTCGAGGCCGAGGACCAATGCGGCCGGCATTCCACCGGACGCTCGGCGGCCTTTTACCTGGAAAGCTATGGCGGGCCCGAAGTTGCTCCGCTGACCATCGCTTCGGGACCGGTGCTCGCGGCCGGCGGCTTCCTCCATCGCCGCGGAGCGATCCACCTCGGCCAAGGCGAGTGGCCGCAAATCCCCGCCAACGTCGAAGCACGGCGCCTTGAGCGCGTCGAAATCGAGATGATGATCCCGGGGATTCGACCGCAATGGGACCGCGGCCTGTTCGAGCCGGGTTGCGCCGACATCGACGTCGCCCGACTTCATGCCGCCTTTCTCAGCGCTTTCGGCCGCGCGGGCGGGACGGTCGCGACGCGCAGCGAGGTCGTCCGTGCCAGGCGCTCGGGAGAAGGCTGGGCCATCGAGACGGCCGGCGGCGACACCGTGCGCGGCACCGTGCTCGTCAACGCCGCGGGCGCCTGGGCCGATCGAATCGCCGAACTGGCCGGGGTCGAGCCGCTCGGGTTCGAACCCAAGCGGCGAACTCTGGTCCAGGCCCGGGTCGGGCGTGGCGGCCTCAGGGACCTGCCGCTGATCGTCGACGGGGGAGGGAGCTTCTATTTCAAAGGGGAGGGCGATCGCAGCATCTGGCTCAGCCCCCACGACGAGACCGACTGCGAGCCGTGCGACGCAACGCCCGAGGAAGTCGACATCGCGACCGCCATCCACCGCTTCGAGCAGGTCGTCGACTGGCCGGTCGAGGCGGTCGAGCGCAGCTGGGCCGGATTGCGGACCTTCGCGCCGGACCGCTTGCCGGTCTACGGCTTCGACATCCGCGAGTCGGGTTTCTTCTGGTGCGCGGGGCAGGGCGGTTTCGGGATCCAGACCGCGCCGGCGGCGGCCCGGCTGGCGGCCGCCCTGATCACCGGCGCGAAGCCCGATCCAATCGTCGCGGCAATCGATCCCGCGATTTTTTCGCCGGCGCGCTTTTCCTAGACACGCATGGCGTCGGCTTGCGCGCAGGCGAGCGCGTCGACCCGATCGTTCTCGGGATGGCCCGAGTGGGCCTTGACCCACTTCCATTCGACCCGGTGCGGCTCGGCCGCGTCGATCAAGGCCTGCCACAGCTCGGCATTCTTGACTGGTTTGCGGTTCGAAGTGCGCCAGCCATTGACGCGCCACGAATGAATCCACCGCGTGATGCCGTCGCGGACATAAACGCTGTCGGTGTGCAGCCGCACCCGGCACGGCCGCTTGAGCGCTTCGAGCGCGCGGATCGCGGCCATCAATTCCATGCGATTATTGGTCGTGTCGCGCTCGCCGCCCGAGATTTCGCGCTCGCTCGCGCTCTTGCGAAGCAGGGCGGCCCATCCCCCCGGACCCGGATTTCCGCGGCAGGCGCCGTCGGTATAGATATCGACCAGCGGCAGCTCGCTCATTTTGCGGCGATCATGCGGCGGCGAACTCGCGCGGCAGCTTGAAGATCATCCGCTCGGGCGTGTGATCGGCGATTTCCTCGGTCACCTCGAAGCGCCGGGCAAGCGCGTCGACCACTTCGCGGACGAGCAATTCAGGTGCCGACGCGCCGGCGGTCAGGCCCAGCGTTTGCGGCGTGCCGAGCCAGTCCCAGTCGATATCCGAAGCGCGCCCGATCAACCGCGCGTCGACCCCCATCCGGATGGCGACTTCGGCCAGACGCAGCGAATTGCTGCTGTTGTGCGCGCCGATCACCAGCATCCGCTCGCAGCGCTCCGCGATCGCCTTGACCGCGGCCTGGCGGTTGGAGGTGGCGTAGCAAATGTCCTCGCTGCGCGGCGCCTTGATTTGAGGGAAGCGCCGCTGGAGCGCCTCGACGATTGCCGCCGTGTCGTCGACCGACAGCGTGGTCTGGGTAAGGAACGACAGGTTGGTGGTATCGGCCGGAACGAGGCTTTCCACGTCCTCGATCGTCTCGACCAGGGTCATCGCCCCCGCCGGCACCTGTCCGAAGGTGCCGATGACTTCGGGATGGCCCGCATGGCCGATGAACAGGATGTGCTGGCCCTCGGCGATCAGCCGCTCGGCCTGGCGGTGGACCTTGCTGACCAGCGGGCAGGTCGCGTCGACGAAGGTCAGGGACCGACGCTCGGCCTCGGCGGGCACGTCCTTGGGTACGCCGTGCGCGGAAAACACGACCGGGCGGTCGTCGGGGACCTCGGAGAGGTCTTCGACGAACACCGCGCCTTTTTCGGCGAGCTGCTCGACGACGAAGCGGTTGTGGACGATTTCGTGGCGCACGTAGACCGGCGCTCCATACCGCTCGAGCGCGAGCTCGACGATCTGGATGGCGCGGTCGACTCCGGCGCAAAAGCCGCGCGGGGCCGCGATGAGGACGGTGAGGGGAGGGTGCTTGTTCATGGTTCCGGCAGGCGATGTAAGCCATCGCTTGCAGGGTTAGAAGGCCCTTCCTATGAGGACCGGGCCGCGGCCGCCCAGGGCGCGCCAGTCGAAGGGCTCAAAACTCGTGAATTTCCGCACCGTCGCATTGCTGTCCCTGATCCTCCTCGCCGGCTGCCGCAAGCAGGGCGATGTCATCGCTGAAAAATATGGCGTCTACACCATCAGGAGCGCCTGCCCGGTCGTCGGAATTCCCGCCGGGACCGGGGATATCACTTTGTTCAACCCCGTCGGGAGCAGCGATTCGCGGGCCATCGACGTGACCGCGACGATGACCGACCTTCGCGGTACCTGTGGGGATTCGGGCAATGACGTGGTCTCGACGGTGACGTTCACCATCACCGCTTTGCGCCGCGATGCCGGGCCTGCCCGCCAGGTCGGCTTCACTTATTTCAATGCGGCGCTGAGGGGCGGATCCGCAGTCGCTGCCAAGCAGCTTGGCCAGGCGGTGATCAATTTCGCACCCGGTGACATCCACGGCTGGACCCGGGTTCAAGCCTCGGTCCGGGTCAACCGCGCCGCGGCCACCTTGCCCGCCAATGTGCGCGCAATCCTCAATCGCCCGCGCAAAGCCGGCGACGCCGACGCCGCGCTCGACCCACTCGCCGACCCGGAGGTCCGCACCGCGGTCGCCAACGCGACCTTCGAGCATCTCGTCGGCTTCCAGCTGAGCCAGGAGCAGCTGCGCTACAACGTCACCCGCTGAGCTTCGTTGACTCGCCGCAGCGGCGGGGCCAGAGCGGCACCGTCATCGGCGGCCCCCGCAAGGAGTCGCCGAAGGGCAACGCGGGAGAGGCCGTGGGCTTGACGCTCGCGGCGCCGAAGGAGCAACCGCCCCCGGAATCTCTCAGGCAAAAGGACCGCGTCCGCCCGACAGTCTGGAAAGTGTCTCGCTCGAACAGTGCGGGACCGCCGAAGGGGTAAAGCCGGGCCTGCTCGCCCGGTGCAAAGCTCTCAGGCCTTAGCGACAGACGGGGGTGACGGGTCCGGCGCTTCGAGCGCCGTCCGTCGCCGCGCGTCGTTCGAAAGGCCGGAAAGCAGATGGACCAGGACCAGGATCAAGCCCAATCGCTGCCGCTGGACGGCTGGCACCGCGCGCGCGGCGGGCGGATGGTGGCGTTCGCGGGCTATCATATGCCGGTCCAGTTCGAAGGCATCATGGCCGAGCATCTGTGGACCCGCGAGAAAGCCGGGCTGTTCGACGTCAGCCATATGGGTCAGCTGCTGCTCACCGGCACCAATGTCGCCGAAGCGCTCGAGACGCTGCTTCCGGGCGATATCAGCGGGCTCAAGCCGGGCCAGATCCGCTACTCGTTGCTGCTCGCCGACAATGGCGGGATCATCGACGATCTGATGGTCACCAACACCAGCCCCGATGAGGCCACCGAAGCTTTTTATATGGTCGTCAATGGCGCGACCAAGATTGGCGACATCGCCGATTTGAAGGCGCGCCTCCCGGCCGGTGTCGCGATCGAGCATATGACTGACCGAGCGTTGCTGGCGCTTCAGGGGCCGTTGGCGGCGGCGGTCATCGACGGCCTGTTTCCCGGCGTGACCGACGATTTGTACTTCATGCAGGGCACCTCGCGCGATTGGGAGGGTCGGCCGCTGGGCTTCGGACGCTCGGGCTACACCGGCGAGGACGGGTTCGAATTGTCGGTTGAGGCCGGGTTGGCGGAGCGGCTCGCCGATCTGCTGACCGCGGACGATCGGGTCAGACCGATCGGGCTCGGCGCGCGCGATTCGCTGCGGCTCGAGGCGGGGCTCCCGCTCTACGGCCACGATCTCGATTGCGACACGACCCCGGTGATGGCGGGGCTGAATTTCGCGATCCCCAAGCGCCGCCGTGCCGAGGGCGGGTTTCCCGGCGCCGAGCGAATCCTGTCCGAACTCGCGGACGGCCCTGTGCAGAAGCGCGTCGGGCTTTATGTTGCAGGCCGCCAGCCGGTGCGCGAGGGCGCGCTGATCCTCGACGGCGAGGGCAATGAGGTCGGACGAGTGACCAGCGGCGGCTTCTCGCCCACGCTCGGGCGTCCGATCGCGATGGGTTATGTCGCCGCCACGCTCGCCGCCGACGGCACCGCGCTCAAGCTCGAGCAGCGCGGCAAATTGTTCGAGGCCGAGGTCACCGCAATGCCCTTCGTGCCCCACCGTTACCACCGCAAGCCGAAGACAGGAGCCTGAGCGATGAGCCTTTACTTCACCAAGGACCATGAGTGGATCAGGGTCGAGGGCGAGACCGCGACCGTCGGCATTTCGAGCCACGCGCAGCACGCGCTCGGCGACATCGTCTTCGCCGAAGCGCCCGAGGCCGGCCGCTCGGTGACCAAGGGCACCGATTGCGCGGTGGTCGAATCGGTCAAGGCGGCGTCGGACGTTTATGCCCCGGCGTCGGGCGAAGTGATCGAGGCCAATCCGGCCATTGCCGACGATCCCGCGCTGATCAACCGCGATCCCGAAGGCGAGGGCTGGTTCTTCCGCATGACGCTGAGCAATCCGG
>JANNDN010000187.1:0-3834 GCA_031387795.1 Sphingomonas sp. | reverse complement strand
AACAGCTGCCCCATTTCCTCGTCCCCGGTCAGCCGGTCGAGCGCCGCCGCAATCTCTTCGGCGCGTTCGGGATTGGCGCGGACGAGCGCGTCGGCGCGGGCCTCGATCCCGAGTGAGCGCAGCCAGTCGCGCTGTGGGATCAAAGCGGTCGTGTGGGCGCCGCCGTCGCGCGCGGCTCGACCGAGCGCCTCGAAGTCGACGTGGGCGGTGAGGTCCTGCTCGCCGGGCTTGGCGAGGATCGGCGCGAAGCCGTGGCGGCGAACCGCCTGAAGGGTGTCGCCGGGGGCCGAACGGGCGTGGCCATAATCGATGATCAGCGCCGCTCCGCCGACCCGCGCGATGCGCTCGCCGAGCACTCGGGCTGCGTCCGACCGGGCGGGCGATTCCTCGATGATGTCGCCGTCACGGTCGAAAGCGAGCCCCCCCGCCGCGACCGTCACCCGCCGCTCGATCCCGCCGGCGATCTGGCGGATCGGGAGCGCGTCGAAGAATTCGTTGGCGACGAGCAGCAGCGGAGCCTCGGGCAGGCCCTCGATCGTGTCGTGAAAATGCGCGCCGGGAACCGCTTTCGCCTGCGCCTCACGGAGCACCGGGCTGGTCTCGACGAAATGGACCACCCCCGCGAACCCCGTTCCGCGCATCACCCTGAGCGCGTCGGCGGCGAGCGTTCCCCGGCCGGGGCCAAGCTCGGCATAGACCGCGTCGGCGGGGGCACCCGCGCGCTTCCAGCAATCGGCCAGCGCGGCACCGACCATTTCGCCGAACATCTGGCTGATTTCGGGCGCGGTGGTGAAGTCACCGCGCGCGCCGAGCGGGTCGCGGGTCGCGTAATAGAAATTGTTGCACGCTTCCATGAATGAATCGACGCCGATCGGCCCGTCGGCCGCGATCCGTTCCCGAAGCGCGCGTTCCAGCGGGGTCACGTCAGGCGACGCTGGCGCCGCCCACGGTCGGCTCGACCCGCACCCGCCGCCCCTTCGCGGTCGCCATCAGCCATGCCCCGCCGAGGATCATCGGCAGCGACAGCCACTGGCCCATGTGCAAATGCGTAGCCTCGGCGAAGGCGATCAACTGGCGGTCGGGCTCGCGCACGAACTCGATGGCGAAACGGAAGATGCCGTAGAAGAACAGGAAGGCGCCGACGAGCTTGCCTGGCTCGTAACGCGCCTGAGTGCGCCAGAACATCCACGCCAGGATCGCAAACAGCAGCACGCCCTCGAGCGCCGCCTCGTAGAGCTGGGTCGGGTGGCGCGGCGGGCCGAGCGCGGGACCGAACGGGGTTTGTTCGACGAAACGGATGGCCCAGGGAACGGTCGTGGCGGCGCCCCACAATTCCTGGTTCACGAAATTGGCGAGGCGGCCGAAGAACAGGCCGGCGGGAACACAGCAGGCGACATAATCGTGGACCCGGAGCCACGACAATTTTTCCTTGAGGGAATAATAGATGATCGCGAGCGAGGTGCCGATGACCCCGCCGTGGAACGACATGCCGCCGTCCCACAATTTGAAGATTTCAATCGGGTGAGCAAAATATTCGGCGGAATTGTAAAAGAGGACATAGCCGAGCCGCCCGCCGAGCATGATCCCCGCCGCGGCCCAGAAACCGACATCTTCGGCATGGCGGACGCCGAGCGGTGCGCCGGGCTGCTTCACCAGCTTCAGCAAATAGAGATAACCGACAATGATCCCGACCAGATAGGCGAGACTGTACCAGCGCAAATCGAACGGGCCGATGCTCAGCAGCACTGGCGACAGGCCGAGATCGGGGAATGCGGTAAAGTGGTCGGCGGCGGCGGTCTGCAAGGGCTTCCCCATCGTGGTTCAGCGCCTCATAAGACGGCATTGCCCAAAGGCAAAGCAGCAGGAGGATGAATGCCGAGCGAGCTTGATCGCCGTTTCGATTCCAAGCTCGCCGAGGTCGACGGACCAAGCGGCATGATCGCGGTCGGCCAGGACGAGCTCGGACAGGCGATTGTCACCAATTTTCCGGCGACGGTGCCGGGTCTGCTGACCGCTTTTTGCGCGATCAATGCCGAGCATGAGGCGATCGTCGCCGGGGACGAGCGCTTTCGTTTTCCCGACGTCGCGGACTGGTCGAAGCAATTGGCCCGGGCGCTGGTCGCGCGCGGTATATGCAAGGGCGACCGGGTCGCCATCGCAATGCGCAACTGCCCGGCGTGGATCATCTGCTATTTCGCGATCCTCGAGGCGGGCGGGATCGCGACCCTGCTCAACGGCTGGTGGGAGCATAATGAGCTCGACTACGCGCTGAGCCTGACCGAGCCGAAATTCGTGATCGCCGACGCCCCGCGCGCCCGGCGGATTGCCGAATGCGCCACACCAGTCGAGACGATCACACTGCCGATCGACCAGCCAATCGCCGAGGCACTTGCGCCATTGCTCGACGTCGGGGGCGCCGAGCAGGTCGAATTGCCCGCGATCGCGCCCGAGGATGACGCGACCATCCTGTTCACGTCGGGATCGACCGGGGATTCGAAGGGCGCGATCTCGACCCACCGAGCGGTGACCACCGCGGCTTACACTTACGCCAACGCGCTGATCACTATGCTCGGTCTCCTGATTGACGACGGCCGCCCGCCCGCGGGCAAGCCCCGAGTGCTGCTTGCAGTGCCGCTATTCCACGTCACCGGCGAGGTTCCGGTGATGCTCACCAGCCTCGTCATCGGACGCTGCCTGATCATCATGAACAAATGGGATTCGACCGAGGCACTGCGCCTCATCGAGCGCGAAAAAGTGACCTATTTCGTTGGCGTTCCGACGATGAGCCTCGAGATCATGACCGACCCCGAGCGCGACAACTTCGATACCAGCAGCATGACCGACATCGCCGCCGGCGGAGCGCCACGCCCGGTCAGTCATGTCGGGCGCTTGAAGGAGGCATTTCCCGCGGCCCAGCCCGGGCTCGGCTATGGCCTGACCGAAACCAATGCGGTCGGCGCGCAGAATTTCTGGACCAATTATGCCGACAAGCCCGCCTCGACCGGGCGGCCTCATGCGCCGTTCGTCGAGATGGCGATCCTCGGCGAAGCCGACCGCCACCTCGGACCCGATGAGGTGGGCGAGATCGCGATCCGCACCGCCGCCAACATCCGCGGTTACTGGAAAGCGCCCGAAGCCACCGCGGCGCTGTTCACCGACGATCATTACGTCCGCACCGGTGACATCGGCTATCTCGACGAGGACGACTATCTGTTCATCGTCGACCGCAAGAAGGACATCATCATCCGCGGCGGCGAGAACATCGCCTCGGCCGAGGTCGAGGCCGCCTGCTACGCCTGTCCCGAGGTCAGCGAGGCGAGCGTGTTCGGGGCGGCCGACGAGCGCCTGGGCGAGGTTCCGATCGCGGTGATCTACAGCGAGGACGGGATTAGCGAGGCGCAGTTGCGCGGCTTCCTCGAGGGGCGGATTGCCAAATATAAGGTGCCCGAGCGGTTCATTTTCGCGAGCGAGCCCTTGCCCAAGCTCGGCACCGGCAAGATCGACCGCCGCACCCTCAAGGAGCAATACGCGCGTTGATGCCCGACCGGCGGACCGTCCTGATCGGTGGCGGCGCCGGGATCGGCCTGGTGGTCGCCTGGGCGCTATGGCCGCGCGGCCTAAGCAGCAATCTCGCCCCGCGAAACGGCAGCGCGCGATTCGGCAATTTCATCCGCATCGCAGAGAGCGGCGCGGTGACCATCGCGGTGCCACAGGTCGAGACCGGCCAGGGCAGCTGGACCGCGCTCGCACAGATCGCCGCCGACGAATTGGGCGCGGCGTGGGAGAAGGTGGCGGTCGAGCCCGCGCCGCTGGTTCCCGCTTATGCCAATCCGC
>JANNDN010000355.1:0-1891 GCA_031387795.1 Sphingomonas sp. | reverse complement strand
CCGGTCGACAGCATCACTTCGAGAGCGCGCGCGATCCGCGTCGTGTCCTTGGGGCCGAGCTTGGCGGCGGAAACAGGGTCTGCCTGGGCCAGCCGGGCGAGATTGTCGGCCACATCCGAGTTCCTAACGTCCGAGCGGATCGCAGGATCGATGGCTGGAATCGGCGCGATGCCATCGAGCAGCGTGCGGATATAAAGCCCGGTGCCGCCGACCAGGATGGGCATTCGCCCTGCTCTGTGGATCTCGGATATTTCAGCCTTGGCGAGCACGGCCCAGTCCGCGGCCGACATCGCCTCCGCGCCATCCCGCACGCCATAGAGCCGATGCTCGGCGGACTTCCGCTCGGTCTCGTCCGGAGCCGCGCTGAGGATCGGAATATCGCGATAGAGCTGGGCGCTGTCGGCGTTGACGATCACCCCGCCGCGACTTTTTGCAAGCTCGAGCGCCAATGCGGACTTGCCGCTCGCGGTCGGCCCCGCGATGAGGGCGAGAGGAGGCTTGGACGCTCGGGTCATGCAGATTGCAACGCTGATAGCAGAGGGTCGCCTCGATGACAGGCTGGTCGAGCGTGCGCTCGAGCTGCTTCGCGAACTCGACCCGGGGGCGGCGTTCCTCGACTGGATCGATGAGGGCGATGCCGCGGACGTCCAATTCGCCGGCGATGCGCGCGCGGCGCGCTGGGCACTTGAAGGTGTCGATGGCCTCGATCTCGTCGTCCAGCCCGACGCGCCGCGGTTCAAACGGCTGCTGGTCGCGGACATGGACAATACGGTGATCGGCCAGGAATGCCTCGACGAGCTCGCCGATTATGCCGGGATCGGGCCCGAGGTCGCGGCGATTACCGAGCAGGCGATGGAGGGGTCGCTCGACTTTGCCACAGCGCTCCACCAGCGGGTGCGGCTACTCGCCGGGCTCGAGCAAGGCGCGCTGGCCCGCTGCGCCGCCGAACGGATCGCGCTGACCTCGGGCGCGCGCACCCTAGTTCAGACGATGCGCGCGGGCGGCTCGTCGTGCCTGCTCGTGTCGGGCGGATTCGAATCTTTCGCAGAGCCGGTCGCGGCAATGGCCGGGTTCGACCGCATCCGCTGCAACCGGCTGATCTTCGCGGACGGCCGCCTGACCGGCGAGGTCGAGGAGCCGGTAGTCGATGCGGCGGCCAAGCGCGAGGCGCTGGTCGCGGTGCGCGAGGAGTTGGGACTTGGGCGATGCGACGTGCTTGCGGTCGGCGACGGCGCCAACGACCGCGCGATGATCGAGGAAGCCGGGTTGGGCATCGCCTTTCGCGCCAAGCCTGCTTTGGCCGAAGTCGCCGACGCGGAATTGCGCCATCATGGGCTCGACGCTTTCCTGTGGGTTCAGGGAGTGCGCCGCCGCGACTGGATCGATGGCTAGCGGCTCTCGACGACCACGCAGTCCTGACCGCGGAGCTTGAGAGCGGCGCAGGCCGAGGCTGCAGCAATCCGGGTTGGATACGGCCCGACCTGAAGGCGAATGACCTTGCCCGTGGGGAGGTAATAAGGCCGGCCACCCGCAAGCGATCCCGCCAGCTTTGCGAACAATGCCTGCGCCGCACCGGGCCGCGCGAACGCGCCGAGCTGGATTCGCCACTGGCCGCTGGCCGCGATCGGGGCTGGCTTGGCGGCGGGCTTCTGCTTTTGCGGCTTCGGAATCGCTACCGTTGCGGGCCGCGAGAGCGCTTTTTTCCGCTCTGCCGCCGGAAGCAGCTTGTCGAGCTCAGCGAGCGTGCGCTTGGCCGTCGCAAGCCCGGTCGCGGCGGCGGAATAAACGTACGAATAGCCAAGGCGCTGATCCTGGGTGACGCCATCGCCGTTGAAGAGTGCGGTGCCATAGATAAGCAAAGCGCGCGGTTCCCCCGCTTCGGCGGCGGACT
>JANNDN010000174.1:0-1619 GCA_031387795.1 Sphingomonas sp. | reverse complement strand
TCGCGGGACTGCGCGGCGAGGGTGCTGACTGCGGCACCGGAGCCAGCGGCCGCTGCCATGGTCGCCCCGCTTTTGACCCGAGTCGCGATGGCATCGGCGGCGGCGCGGCTTTCGACCACCGCCTGAGTGAGGGTGCGGGCGTCGCTCGCGGCAAAAGTCGCGGCCTTGGCCTTGTACTCGTCGGCGATCTCTTTCTCGCTCGCGGTGATCGACGCGACGGTCTCCGGCCCCAAGCGGGCAAAGCGCAACACGCGCTGCTCGGGGATCGTATAGCGGGCGCGGTTGGCGGCGTAGAAGGTCTGGATCTGCGCGTCGCCTGGCTTGAGCCCGGCAGCAAACAGCGCAATCGGCAGCGCCGCGGCATGACCTTCGCGCGCCTCCAGCATCATCGAGGCGTACGGAGTAGCCATTCCCACCGACGCGCGCGCATTGCTCGCCACCGGGGCCAGCATCAGCCGCTGCAACAGACCGCCCTTGATGATCTCGCGAACCTCGGCGTCGGTCATTCGGCGCTGGGCGAGGAAAGCCTGATAGGCCTGGTCGTTGAACTTGCCATTGAGCCCCTGGGCCTGCGGCAATTGCGCAATTTCGGCGTCGATAAGCCGCTTGGAAAGGACAAAATCCGACTTGTCGGCAAACGCGATCAGGATCTTCTGGTCGATCAACGACTTCAGCAGGGGGTCGAAATCGGCCGCGATCGCCGCATAATCGGCCTGCGGATTCTCGCGCCGGACTTCCTCGAGACGGCGCCGCATCGCCTCGCTGACTTCCGCCTCGGTGACGCGCTGGTTGCCCACCGTGACCAGCGCCGAGCCGCCGCCGCCGAAGCCGATTTCGCCGGTGCCGAAGTTTTGCATGTCGGCAACGAGGAACCCGCCAAGGATCATCACGAACGGGAAGGAGATCAACGCCATCCCCGCCTTGGTCTTGGACAGTCGGCGAAGCGAGGAAAGCATTGGATCTCTTTTGTGAAATAGCTGGGACGCGATGGGCTTTAGAGGCGAGGGTGGCGCGCATCAAGCCGCGGCGCTACGGGCCTCCCACCGCAATAAGAGAGACAAAAGATGCGCCGCACAAAGCTGGTCGCCGGAAACTGGAAGATGAACGGGACTTCGGACGACCTTGAGGCGATCCGTGCCATCGCCGACGGCTCGACCGCTTATCGCGGGGTCGAGAGCGCCTTGTGCCTGCCGGCGACGCTGATCGAACGCGCGGCGCGGGCCGTGCCCGGCTTCGCGATCGGCGGCGAGGACGTCCATTCGGCGGCGAGCGGGGCGCACACCGGCTGCATTTCCGCCGCTATGCTCAGCGACGCGGGCGCGGTCCTCACCATCGTCGGACACAGCGAGCGCCGCGAGGCGCAGGGCGAGAGCGACGCCGAGGTCCGCGCCAAAGCCGAGGCCGCGCTCGCTGGCGGGCTGCGCGTCATCCTGTGCGTCGGCGAAAGCCTCGCGGTGCACGAGAAGGGCGCCGCGGTGGCGACCGTTTCCGCGCAACTCGATGCCTCGCTTCCCGGAGAGCTTGCGAATCCCCATGGCTTTGCGGTCGCCTATGAACCGATCTGGGCGATCGGCACCGGCCGAGTGCCGACCCTTGAGGACATCGGCGAAATGCACCGC
>JANNDN010000160.1:0-4580 GCA_031387795.1 Sphingomonas sp. | reverse complement strand
TGCTCGCGCTGGTCGGGCGGGCATGGCGGAGCCGCCGCCGCCGCGAGCCGCGCGCATGGCGGAGGGCTTATTCATGACGCGGATGGTCCGCTTCGCGCCGCTGGTGATCTTCGCTTTGGTCCTCGCAGGCCTGGTCTGGCGCCTCGCGGTGCCCGCCAATATCGCGGTCGAGTCGCGGCTCAAGGGCCAGCCGGTGCCGGCATTCGACGCACCTGCGTTGATCGCGGGCAAGCCAGGTCTGTCGAGCACCGATTTGCGCGGCGGCGGCCCGCGGCTCGTCAACATCTTCGCCAGTTGGTGCGTGCCGTGCATCGCCGAAGCGCGGGTGCTGGGACAGCTCAAGCAGCGCGGGCTCGCGATCGACGGAATCGCGATCCGCGACCGCGCCGAAGACGTCACCCGCTTCCTCGCCGAACATGGCGACCCCTACCAGCGTATTGGTACCGACCCCGAAAGCCGCGTCCAGATCGCGCTCGGTTCGTCGGGCGTCCCCGAGAGCTTCGTCGTCGATGGCCGCGGGGTCATCCGCTATCAGCATATCGGCCCGATCGAGGAGGCTGATGTGGCCATGATCCTGTCCCAGATGAAGCAAGCGCGATGAATTCTCGGCCGTCATTGCGAGGAGCCGCAAGCGACTCGGCAATCCAGCGGCGCAGGACTGGATTGCTTCGCTTCGCTCGCATTGACGTGGTGGTTGCGGTCCTCTTTGGGCTCGCGACTCCTGCGTTCGCCGACAGCAACCTCCCCGCAGCCTATTGGGCCAATCGCCAACTCCCCGATTCCGCGCAGGAAGCGCGCGCTCAGGCGCTGATGGAGGAACTGCGCTGCCTCGTCTGCCAGGGCCAGTCGATCGCCGATTCCGATGCCGAGCTCGCCGGCGACATGCGCGATCTCGTTCGCCGCCGCATGGCCGAGGGGCAGAGCCCCGACCAGATCCGCGGCTGGCTGATCGAGCGCTATGGCAGCTGGGTGAGCTACAAACCAAGCGCCGCTCCGGCGACCTGGGCGCTGTGGCTTGCACCCTTGTTGTTTCTGATCTTGGGCGGGTGGATCGCGGCGTCGCGGATCAAGCGCGGGAAGGGGAGCGAATGATGGGGTGGCTGCTGCTCCTGACCCTGATCGCGGCATCGTTCGGTATGCTGTGGTTGCTCGGGCTTCGCGGTGGGCTGTTGACCGCGACCGGAGCGGCTTTGGCGCTCGGCGGCGCGGGTTATGCCCTCCAGGGTCAGCCGGGGCTTGCAGGCTCACCGTCCGCCATCGCCGTGCCAACCGCCGCTCTTCCTCTCACCGAAGCGCGTCACGCCTTTTTCGAACGCTTCACCTACGCCGAAAGCTGGCTGGTCATGGCCGAAGCGCTCGAACGCCGAGGCCGGACTGAGGATTCCGCGGCGTTGCTCCAGAACGCGGTCAAAAGAAGCCCCGGCGACCCGCAATTGTGGATCGGGCTGGGCAACGCTCTGGTGACCCATTCCAACGGCCTGACTCCGCCCGCAGAGCTCGCCTACCGGCGCGCCGCGGCGCTCAACCCGGCGCACCCGGCACCCGCGTTCTTCTACGGCGTGGCGAGGGCGCGGTCGGGCGATCCGGCGACCGCTCGGGCGATCTGGAGCGATCTGCTGACGCGCGCTCCGGCCGACGCAAGCTGGCGCCCGCTGGTCGAGGCGGGCCTCGCCGCGCTCGACCCCGCAGCGCCTCAGGCGGCGACGGGGAAGTAAGGCAGGCCGAGCGCTTCGGCGACGGGCAAATTGCGGATCTTGCCGCCCGAGACGTTGAGTCCTTCGGCAAGATGCGGGTCTTCGGCCATCGCCGCGTCCGCGCCCAGATTGGCGAGCTTCAGCGCGAACGGCAAAGTCGCATTGTTGAGCGCGAAAGTGCTGGTCCGCGCGACCGCTCCGGGCATGTTGGCGACGCAATAATGGATCACCCCGTCGATTTCGTAGACCGGATCCTCGTGGGTGGTCGCGTGGCTGGTTTCGAAACAACCGCCCTGGTCGATCGCGATATCGACCAGCACCGATCCGCGCTTCATCGTTTTCAATTGCTCGCGGGTGACGAGCTTGGGTGCTGCAGCACCGGGGACCAGCACCGCGCCGATCACCAGCTCGGCCTCGCGAATCGCGTCGGCGATCGCCGCCTTGGACGCAAAAGCGGTCTTGATCGTGCTTCCGAAATGCATGTCGAGTTCGGCCAGCCGGTCGTTGTTGATGTCATAGATGGTGACGTCGGCGCGCTGACCGGTGGCCATCTGCGCGGCGTTGATGCCGGCGACTCCGCCGCCGAGAATCGCGACCTTGGCCGGAGCGACTCCGGGGACCCCGCCGAGCAGGACGCCGCGGCCGCCCTGTTCCTTTTCGAGATAATGCGCGCCGACCTGAATGCTCATCCGGCCCGCGACTTCGCTCATCGGCTTCAGGAGCGGCAGCGCGCCGCCGCGCGAGGTGACCGTTTCATAGGCGATGCAGGTCGCGCCCGATTTCATCAGCCCCTTGGCCTGATCGGGGTCGGGGGCGAGGTGGAGATAGGTGAACAGCAGGTGGCGGGGCTTCAGCATCGCGATCTCCGACGCCTGCGGTTCCTTCACCTTGACGATCATCTCGGCCTTGTCGAATACGTCCGCGGCGGTCGGCAGGATGACCGCGCCGACCTTCTCGTAAGCCTTGTCGGAAAAGTCGATTCCGGTCCCGGCCTTGGTCTCGACGAAGACCTCGTGGCCGCAGGCGACCAGTTCGGCGACGCTCGCCGGGGTCAGGCCGACCCGATATTCGTGATTCTTGATTTCCTTGGGCACACCGACGCGCATCGTCCAAAGCTCCACTGGTTTCGGGGTATGGGGCGCGCCTATAAACCGCAATTCCGGGCTTGTCCCCATTGATTGCAGGTCCACAAGGTGGCTGCTAGTGGACCGCGCCGCCAACCACGATACAAGCGACGGTCGGAAAGTCAGTGCAGGAGCTTGAGGTTGAGGAACCCCCGATGAGCGCAACGGCCACCGAAGGCGAGGATCTCGGGGAGCATTCCCACGAGCAGCCCGGCCACGCGCACGGGCCGCTCTACAAGCTCGCCATCGCCGCGGTCGGAATTGTCTATGGCGATATCGGCACCTCGCCGATCTACGCCTTCCGCGAGACCTTCGCGGGCCATCACACGCTCACCCCGGACCGGCTCCACATTTACGGTGTGCTGAGCCTCATCTTCTGGTCGATGATGATCATTGTGACGCTCAAATACGTCACCATCGTCATGCGCGCCGACAATAAGGGGGAAGGCGGCAGCCTCGCGCTCCTGGCGTTGATCAGCCGCAGCCTGTCGGACAAGAAGAAGTGGACCGGAAGCATCATCCTGATGGGAGTATTCGCGACCGCGCTCTTCTATGGCGATTCGATGATCACGCCGGCGATCTCGGTGCTTTCCGCGGTCGAGGGACTGACAACCGTCAACCCGCAGCTCGCACCCTGGGTGATCCCGATCGCGATCACGATTCTGGTCGGCCTGTTCGCGATCCAGAAGCGCGGCACGGCGAAGGTTGGCGCCCTGTTCGGGCCGGTCATGCTATTCTATTTCCTGACGATCGCGGTGCTCGGGGTGATGCACATCCTCGATTATCCCGCCGTCATCCTGGCGATGCTCAACCCGCTTAACATTGTCGGTTTCGTTGTTCAGGAGCCGTTGCGCGCGTTTATCGCGTTGGGCTCGGTAGTCCTCGCGGTGACCGGGGCGGAGGCGCTCTACGCCGACATGGGTCATTTCGGGCGCAAGCCGATTCGCGTGTCGTGGATCTATTTCGTGTTGCCCGCACTGCTGCTCAACTATCTCGGCCAGGGCGCGATGCTGCTCTCCTTGTCGCCGGTCGACGCGATCGAGACGGTCAAGAACCCGTTCTTCTATCTGGCGCCGGAGACGTTTCGACTGCCGCTGGTGCTGCTGGCGACCGCGGCCACCGTCATCGCCAGCCAGGCGGTCATCTCGGGCGCCTTCTCGGTTACCCAGCAGGCGATCCAGCTCGGCTTCATTCCGCGTCTCAAGATCACCCACACCAGCGAGAGCGCGAAGGGGCAGATCTATATCCCGATCGTCAATTGGGCGCTGCTGACGATGGTGATCTTGCTCGTTCTGACCTTCCGCAGCTCGTCCAACCTCGCCGCCGCTTATGGCATTGCGGTGACCGGCGCGATGGCGATCGATACGGTGCTGCTGGCAGTTGTCCTATTCTCGCTGTGGAACTGGAAAAAGTGGCAGGCGATCCCGCTGCTGATCATCTTTGCGACGGTCGATTTCCTCTATTTCGGTGCGAATCTCATTAAAATCCCCGACGGCGGCTGGTTCCCGCTGCTGATCGGCGCGATCGCCTTCACGCTGCTGACCACCTGGGCACGCGGGCGCAAGCTGATGATCGAGCGGCTCAACGAGGCGGCGATGCCGATCGCCGTGTTCATCAAATCGGCCTCGACCAGCGCGACGCGGGTCAGCGGCACGGCGGTGTTCATGACCAGCTCGGCCAATGGCGTGCCGCACGCGCTGCTGCATAACCTTAAACATAACAAGGTGCTCCACGAGCGGGTGATCCTGCTGACCTGCAAGAT
>JANNDN010000154.1:0-2338 GCA_031387795.1 Sphingomonas sp. | reverse complement strand
CCAATCCGCGCAGGCCCGCCGCATCTTCCTCGAGCCCGCGACCCAGCCCCTGATAGGCGATGTCGACGAACGGGATGATCCCGCGCTCCGCGACCGCGCGCGTAATCTCCGCCCATTGATCGGCCTCGAGATCGGCGCCGGTCGGATTGTGGCAGCAGCCGTGAAGCAGGATGATGTCGCCCGCGTCCGCGCCCGCCACCGCGTCCATCATGGCGTCGAAGCGCACGACGCCCTGGCCGCGTTCGTAATAGGTGTAGTCGATCGTCTCGAGCCCCACGCCGTCGATGATCGGCTCATGGTTGGGCCAGGTCGGGGTGCCGTTGAGCACCCGCGCTTGCGGATTGATCTGGGCCAACAGCTGGAAGCCGAGGCGCAGCGCGCCGCAACCGCCCGGGGTCTGGACCCCGTCGATCGCCGGGTCGTTGGCGAGTTCGCCGAGCAGAATCGGCCCGATCAGCTGCGCAAAACGCTTGTCACCGCGGCCGCCGAGATACGCTTTGGTCTCCTGAGTATCGACCAGCCGCTGCTCGGCCTCCTTGGTCACCTTGAGGATTGGCGTCCGCCCCTCGCCGTCGCGAAACACCCCGACGCCGACGTCGATCTTGTCTTCGCGCTTTTCGGCTTCGACCAGGCCAATCAACGCGATCAAACCGTCGGGCTCGACATCAGGCAGGTCGCGAAGACCAGGGGCTCTAGTGGTTTCGGTCAACATGGCGATGCGATTAGCGCGAACCGTTCCCCGGCGAAAGCCGGGGTCCAGGGCGTTGCGACAGCAGCGCTTGCGCGCTCCTGGACCCCGGCCTTCGCCGAGGAACTACGCATCATAATCCACCGCGACGCCCTCGCCCGAGGGCACCGACTGGCAGGTGAGCACATAGCCCGCCGCGACCTCCTCGTCGTTGAGCCCATAGTGGACCGCCATCTCGACCTTGCCCTTGGTGACCTTGGCGCGGCACGTCGCGCACACGCCAGCCTTGCACGCGAACGGCGCCGGCAGGCCTGCCTCGCGCGCGCTGTCGAGGATGTTCTCGCCGTTGAACTCGATCTTGCGCGTGCGGCCGTCGAGCGTGACCTGGAGCGACAGGCCCTTGGCCTCGGCCTGCGCCACCTGGAGCGCGGCGGCGACCGCGGCCGAAGGGCGGCCCGCGGTGAAGCGCTCGATATGGATCCGCTTGCTGTCGATCCCGCGTTCGGAGAGCGCCGCTTCGGCCGCGTCCATCATCGGGCCGGGGCCGCAGATGAACCATTCGGCGATGGCGGCGGGATCGCCGACCAGCCGGTCGATTGCCTCCCCCGACGTGGCCTGGTCGAGCATGCCGTTGAACAATTCGATGTCCTGATCCTCGTCGGCGAGGAAATGGTAGAGCTCGAGCCGCTCCATGTAGCGGTCCTTCAAGTCCGCCAATGCCTCGAGGAAGATTACCGAGCTGCTGTCGCGATTGCCGTAGAACAAAGTGAAGCGGCTGGCGGGCTCGACCGACAAAGCGGTCTTGATCAGCGAGATGATCGGAGTGATCCCCGAGCCGCCGGCGAACGCGGCATAATGGCGCGACCGAGCGGGGTCGAACTCGACCGTGAAACTGCCGTGCGGGGGCATCACCGCGATCCGCTGGCCGGGCTTCAATTCTTCCGCCACCCAGTTGGAGAAGACCCCGCCGGCGATGCGCTTGACCGTCACCATCAGATCGTTGTCGGCGGGCGCGGTGCACAAGGAATAATTGCGCCGCACTTCCTCCTCCCCGATCACCCCCATCAGCGTCAGATGCTGCCCGGCCTTGAAGCGGAATGTCTCGGCCAGCTCGGACGGAACGTGGAAACGGATCGACATCGCGTCGTCGGTCTCGGGGATGATTTCGGCAATCTCCAGCGCGTGGAAATGCTCGGCCATTACCAGACGGCATCCGGGTAGGTGCGCGGCAGGTGCTGCATCACTGCGAGCAGATGGCCGAGGTGCTCGCTGTGGTGCCCGCGGCGCCCGCCCAGGATCGGGCGCTGATCGGGTGGCAACACCATTTGCGCGTCGGCCAGCACCGCCTCGATCGCGTTGTAATATTCGGTTTCGAAAGTCCGCGGATCGGGCACCGTCTGACGCGCGATCATCTCTTCCAGGCAATCGTCGACCTCGAACAATTCGGGGACGAAGCGCCAGCACCAGTCGATCCCTTCGGCCATGCGCCGAGCGCTCTCCTCGGTGCCATCGCCGAGCCGGATCGTCCAGTCGCTGGCGAGCTCGCGGTGATAAGCGACTTCCTTGACCGCCTTGCTCGCATATTCGCGGAGGAATTTGTCGGGGCTCTCGGTGAGGTCGCGGTAGAGCATGTGCTGCCAGGTCGAGAAC
>JANNDN010000145.1:0-5605 GCA_031387795.1 Sphingomonas sp. | reverse complement strand
AGCAGCTCCTGCAGCGAGCGCAGATCCGCGCCCCGCGCCAGCAAATGGGTCGCGAAACTGTGGCGCAGCGCATGCGGGGTCAGCGTGTCGGGCAGTCCCAGCCGGCGCCGCGCCCCGGCGACGACCCGGCGGACGATGTCGGGATTGAGCGGACCGCCTCTTGCCCCCAGGAACAAGCGCGAGCGTCCCTGCACCGGATAGGGGCACAAGCGGACATAAGCGTCGATCGCCTCGCTCACCGCCGGGACGACCGGCACGACACGGGTCTTGGCGCGCTTGCCGGTCACCCGCAGCGTCGTCCCCATCGGCAACACCCCCGCGTCAAGCGACAGCGCCTCGGCAACGCGCAGTCCCGCGCCGTAGAGGAGCAACAGGATGGCGAGGTCGCGCGCGCCGATCCACGGCTCGCTGGCGGCCTCGGCGGCGTTGTCGGCAAGCTCGAGCGCGTCTTCTGGCGATGCCGGGCGCGGCAATGTGCGCGGCCGCTTGGGCGCCCGGGTGCGCGGCATCACGACATGCTTGCCCTGCTGCTCCGCGGCATAGCCAAGGAAGGCGCGCACGCCCGACAATTCGCGCGCGGCCGAGGAGGCGCCAAGCCCCTCCCCTCGCCGGGCCGCGAGGAAGCCGCGCAGGTCGGTCGCGGGGAGATTCAGCAGGGCGTCGTTGGCGATCGTCTCGCCGCGATACTGGCCGAGGAAATCGAGGAAGCGGTGCGCGGTCGCGAGATAGGCTCGGACGGTGTGCGGCGAGCGGCGGCGATCATGTTCGAGAAACGCGGCCCAGCGCGCGACCAGCGCCCGCGCCGGATGATCGATCAGTCGCTGCTCGGGTCCGGACATCGGCCGATCATAGCGGCAAGGCCGGCGCCAAGGAACTGGAGCAAATCGAGCCCGCGACTGTCCTCGATCCCGATCGGTGCGTGCTGACCGAGGAGGAGCAGTCCGCTGGCCTCTCCAGCGCATCCGTCGAGGCGGATCAGGGCTTCGCAGCGGATTTCCGAACATTCGTCGCCGAACAAAGGATGTCCGCGTGCCACTTCGCGCATTGTCACCGGGGCCAGACCGGCGAGCGTGGTGCCGACGAGCGCGGGATCGATCGGCTGGGTTCCTTTGCGATTGGCGAGCGTGCCACGCTTGCCGCCAAGAATGACGAGCGCGGCCGCATCGATGCCCAGGGTCGCAGGCCAGTCGTGAACGACGATGTTGCGCAGGTCCGCGAGGGTCCGGGCCGTAATCGCCGCCAGCACCGCGCGGTGGATCGAGGCGACCGCGCCCCAATGGCCGCGCGCGAAGGCGATGAGGTCCTGATTGACCTCTTCGGCCTCACCAAGGCGGGCGCGCAGTTGGGCCAAAGCCTTGTGCTCAAAGGAATGAACGCTCCCCATGGCCCCGCTTCTAGCGCGGAGGGGTTAAGAACCGGCTTCCAGGGAAACGCCGGCGACAGACAAAACGAAGGCGGCGGCGCCTTTCGACGCCGCCGCCCCGTTATTACGCCGTTTCGGCTTAGCCCGCGGAGAGCTCGGTCGAAACGTTGTTGAAGGTGGTGCCCAGCTGCGTGCCGATGCCGCGCATGGCGCCAATCGCCGCAACGGCGATGAGAGCGGCGATGAGGCCGTACTCGATGGCGGTCGCACCCTTGGTATTTTTAATCAGCTTAATGAACTTGCTCATGGTCATGCTCCTTGGTTCCAAGTCTTTGGGGCTACGGCCCCGACCTGCGGTCCACGTGCAGGTTGCCCAAGGATTTACGTCGCAAGGAGTTGAAAAAACGTTACCGCGGCCGGTTTCCAAAAGGTTAAAATCACCGGCCCGCCGGGGCGCCTGCAATCAGGCGATCTTCTGGCCGGTCGCGGTCCAGTCCTTGAGGAAGCTCGCCAGCCCGGCATCGGTCAGCGGATGCTTGAACAATTGCCAGATCACCGACGGCGGCGCGGTCACCACGTCGGCGCCGATCTTGGCAGCATCGAGGATGTGGATCGGGCTGCGCACGCTCGCGACCAGGATTTCGGTCGCAAAGTCGTAATTGTCGTAGATCAGGCGGATGTCGGCGATCAGCTCCATGCCGCTCTGGCCGATATCGTCGAGCCGGCCGACGAACGGCGAAATAAAGCTCGCCCCCGCTTTCGCCGCGAGCAGCGCCTGATTGGCCGAGAAGCACAAGGTAACGTTGACCTTGGTGCCGTCCTTGGCGAGCGCCCGGCATGTCTTGAGCCCGTCGGGGGTGAGCGGGACCTTGATCACAACATTGTCAGCGATCTTCCGGAGGCGCTCGGCCTCCTTCATCATTGCTTTGTGCTCGGTCGCGACGACCTCGGCGGAGACCGGACCCTCGACGATTTTCGCAATTTCGGCGACGACCTCGAGGAAATCACGCCCCGACTTCTTGACCAGCGAGGGATTGGTGGTCACGCCGTCGAGCAGCCCGCTCGCGGCGAGCTCGCGGATTTCGGCGATCTCAGCGGTGTCGGCAAAGAATTTCATGGATCAGGCGCTCGTCTTGTAAATCAGGATCGGTAAGTGCCAATAGCCGCTGGGTGGCGGCGCGTCATCCGTTTCGAAAAGGGGTCAGACAATGAGCGATCATGTCAGGGTCACGCGCGGGGACGGGGTCCTCGCCATCCGGCTCGAGCGGCCCGACCGGCGCAACGCCATCACCGTCGCCATGTACGCCGAGCTGGCCGATGCGATCGCCGGCGCCGCGAATGATCCTTCGGTGCGCGTGATTTCGATCAGCGGATCGGGCCGTGATTTCACCGCCGGCAACGATTTGATGGATTTTCTCGCCGAGGTTCGGCCCGATTCGATCGATTCTCTGCCGGTCGGGCACTTTCTCCGCGCTCTCGCTGACAACGAAGTGCCGCTGGTCGCCGCGGTCCAGGGCAATGTCATCGGCATCGGCACGACCATGCTGCTCCACTGCGACCTCGTCCTCGCCGAGGAAGGGGCGCGGTTCAAGATGCCGTTCGTCGAGCTCGGCCTTGTTCCCGAGGCGGCGAGCTCGCTGATCCTGCCGCGGTTGGCGGGGCGTCGGGCGGCGGCGCGAACGCTGCTTCTGGGCGAAAGCTTCGGCGCTGCCCAGGCGCTCGACTGGGGCATCGTCAGCCATGTGGTGCCCGAAGGCGGGCTCGAGGAAACGCTGGCGGGCATTGTCGCCACCTTGCTGTCGCGGCCGCCCGAGGCGCTGCGCCTGACCCAGCGCCTGCTCCGCGCCGCCGAGCGCGACTCGGTAAACGAGCGGATTGCGCTCGAATCGGGGCATTTCGGGGAACGGCTTCAGTCCGAGGAGATCAAGGGTGCGATCGCGGCGTTCTTCGCGGCCCGCGCGGCCCCCGCCGACTAGCTTGCGACCCAGACGCGCTTTGAGCGGCTGACGGTGATCGTCGGGCCGGGGACGAAGATGAGGTCGGTGTCCTGGGTGTAGCTGACCCTCAAATCGAGGTATTTCGCTCCCGAATTGGTCCCTGCGACCGGGTTCGCGATGACGAAGCTCCCGGGTCCAATGCCGTACACCGCGTTTGAAATTTTGGTCTTGATTTCGGTTTCACTGGGCTGGGGATAGATGGTGGCATAGCGCGCGCCCTCGCCCAACCCGTGCTGGATCCCCGACATTGCGCGAAATACCAGCCCGGCCTGAATCATCATCCACATCATGGTCATCAGTGCCGGCAGTGCAAATGCCATCTCGATGACGGCAGCGCCGCGCTCGTCACGCAAAATTTTCCTCGAGCGGCTGATCATTGGGTCCTCATTCCCGCGGTCGCCGAAATGTGAAACGTGCCATCGCCGTTCAGTCCGGCGATGGCGATGGGGATTGTCGGGCGAACACGATCCGAAACCGTGACCTCGACGTAACGAGATTCGGTCTGGCCGGCCCCGCAGCTAAGGCTGGGATCGCCCATGCGTACCTGGTTGCATTCGAGACTGTAGGTTACTTGCACCTTGTCGGTCGTGACCCCCGCCTGGAGCGCCGCCTCGGCCTTCAAAGTGCCCTCGACCGTCTCATCGGCGGAAGTCTGCATGACCTTCTCGATCGCTCGATGCGCCGCCTGTTCAAGGTTCAGCTTGCGTCCGAATGCCATCGAAATATCGACCGCGCCGACCATCAGCACCGACAACAGCGGCGCGACAAATGCGAACTCCACGACGGCCGTGCCGCGTTGATCACGGCCCAGGGTCTTTTTGCGCATCGTCATCATGCGACCAGCCGAACCAGCCGTCCGCCGTTGATCGGATCGACCCCGGTTCCATTGCAAACTTTCGTAATCCTGGTTGCGTTAGTGCCGGTGAAGACCACGCGCTTCACAACGATCTGCGTGCATTTGTAGGAGCTGCCGTTGTTGCCGTTGTACGTAATCTGCTGGTTCGGGAAATACACCACGCCCTGGATTTGCCCGCTGGAACCGCCGTTGATCTTGTTCGGGCTGCTGGAGCTGATTTGACCTGTCGGCGAGTTATCGACGGCACGACGATCCTGATAAATTGCCATGCCCTTCCACTTGCCGCTCGTCGGGGCGGTGATGTTGAGCTGAGCTTGGGCATTCATATCGAAGCTGCCGATTGGCGCGGTGTTTGACGTGCTTTTGTTGCTCAAGATGATCGTCGCGTTCTCGACGTTGAGTTGCCCTTGGACGTTGAGCGACCCACCATTGATGATGAAGGTGCCGTTGCGCAGCGTCAGCGTGCGGTTCGATCCGACGCTGAGCGACGAATAGCAGGTATTCCCGGTGATGGTCTGACCGTTGTTCGAATTGCCGATGCTAAGCGCGGGCGGTGAGGCTGCGCAGCTCGAAAAGTCGCTCGGAGCGGGCGTGAGGTTCGCATAGGGATCGGCTTGTGCGGGGACGAAGGGATCATATTTCCCGACATGCCAATTATTCGACTGTTGAATGCCTCCAGCCGCAGCGATCACGGTGGCCGTGATCGAGCTGCTCCCCTGCGCGGCCGCGGCGTTGCTCGAAACCGAGTTGGTGATCATGCCGCAATCCAGGACCACCCCGGAACTTCCTGAACCCAGGATCCCGGTTTTTGTCGTGCTTTCGAGGCTGACGACGCAATAATCGTCGCTACCGGGCACACTGGCTGCCGTCGCGGAAACGCGAATTACCGGAGCCGCGCTCATGAACATGCTGCTGAACGTCAACGCCCGCCGGACTGCGAGATCGACCTTCACGTGATATTTCAAGTTGCCGTTATCGGCGGGAAAAGAGATCGAAGGATAGCCCGAAACGAGGGCGATGCCGGTATGCTGATTCAACACCAAATCGTGCGAGACTGCGCCCGTCGTGGTCGATGTCAGTCCGGCATGCTGCGCCCTGTCATACACCCCTGCGATTGCCGCGGAGTCCGCTGCACGCTGCAGCTGCCGTTTCCACAGCGCCCACTGAATCGTATCAGTGGCGAGCCCGGCTGATCCGAGCAGCATGGGCAGTCCTGCGGCGGCGATCACCAGCGCATTGCCGCGCTTGTCCTTACCCAGCTTGCTGAAGAGTCTGAACATCGAAGTCGCGCCTTTCCACAAGGAATCTCGAAGGCTCTATCCCGGATACGGTGTGTGAAGCGTTGAAGGCTTTGGTTAACGGGCGTTTCCGTGCCGAAGCTGTGCTATT
>JANNDN010000127.1:0-2643 GCA_031387795.1 Sphingomonas sp. | reverse complement strand
TGATCGAATAGCCGAACGATCTCAGTCTGCCCGCCCGCCCACCGGCGGGCTTTTTTGTTTTTGAGGTATCCAGTCATGACCAATCTTGCTTTTGCACCCGCGCGCGCCGCGGAATCCGCCACCGCCGCCACCGCCGCCACCGCCGCCACCGCCGCCACCCTTGCTGCCCCATCGGCTCCAGTCCCCAATCCGCTTCCTCGCCTGCTCGCCGGGGATGATCTCACCGCCGATGATGCCGAGCATCTGTTCGAGCGGCTGGTGGTGGGAAAGCTCGAGCCGGCCGAAATCGCCGGCATGCTGATCGCATTGAGGATGAAGGGGGAGACGGCTGCGGAGATGATCGGCGCGGTGCGCGCGCTGTACGCCGCCGCAACCCCGTTCGAACGGCCCGACTATCTTTTCGCCGACTGCTGCGGGACCGGGGGCGACGGGTCGGGGATGATCAACGTCTCGACCGGGACCGCCTTTGTCGCCGCCGCCGCTGGCCTGCCGGTGGCCAAGCACGGCAACCGCAGCGTCAGCTCGCTGTGCGGTTCGGCGGACGTGCTTGAAGCGATTGGCGCCCGGCTCGACGTCGAAGCTCCGGCAGCACGGCGCTTGCTCGACGAACTTGGCTTCTGCTTCCTGTTCGCGCCCGCTTATCACCCGGGGATGAAGCACGCGGCCCTGGTCCGTCGGCAATTGTCGGTGCGCACGGTGATGAACCTCATCGGCCCCTGCGCCAACCCGGCGCGGCCGCCGGTTCAGCTGCTCGGCGTCGCTGACCCCAGGATGCTCCGGCGCATCGCCGAGACGCTCGCCGCGACTGGCGTCCGCCGGGCGCTGGTGGTCCACGGCGGCGGCACCGACGAAGTCGCGCTCCATGCCGAAACGCGCGCCCTCCGGCTCGTCGACGGAATGGTCGAGGAGATTGAACTGACACCTGAGCAAGCGGGCGTGGAGCGGGCACCTTTGAGTGCGGTTACCGGGGGCGACTCGACGGAAAATGCCGGTCGGCTGCGGACCCTTCTCACAGGGGGCAAACGCAGCCCGGAGGCCGACATCGTCGCGCTTAACGCCGGCGCGCTGCTCGTCACCGCCGGCCGGGCGGCCAGCTTCAAGGATGGAGTCGCCGAGGCCGCGGAAACCTTGGCCTCGGGGGCGGCCGGGCGGCTGCTGAACCGGTTCGTCGAGGCGAGCAATGGCTGAGCCAGCGGGCATCCTTGGCGAGATCGTCGCGGCCAAGCGCGAGGAGCTGCGCCAGCGGTTCGAGGGTGTTTCGCTCGACGTGCTTCGGGCGCGGACGACGCGTTCGCGCCGGAGCCTCGCGGACGCGATCGCGAAACCAGGTGCCCGCTTCATCCTCGAGATCAAGAAGGCCTCGCCCTCGCAAGGGTTGATCCGCTCCGCGGGCGACGCCGCCGCGCTCGCCCGCGGCTACGCGCCGGTCGCCGACGCGCTGAGTGTGCTCACCGATTCAGCCTATTTCGGTGGCTCGCTCGATGATCTCGCGTCGGCGCGCGCGAACTTCGCCGGTCCGATCCTCGCCAAGGACTTCTTCATCGACCCGCGGCAGGTCGCCGAAGCGCGGATCGCGGGTGCTGACGCGGTGCTGGTGATGCTCTCGGTGCTCGGTGATGCCGACGCGCGGATGATGATCGCCGAGGCGCGGGGATTGGGCATGGAAGCGCTGGTCGAGGTCCACGACGAGACCGAAATGCGCCGCGCAGTCGCGCTCGGCGCGGGCATCATCGGCATCAACAATCGCGATCTGCGCGATCTCTCGATCGATCTTGCGACCACCGAGCGGCTGGCACCGCTCGCGTCCGGGCGCCTGCTGATATCCGAATCGGGCATTCAGTCCCGAAGCGACGTCGACCGCCTCGCCGCGCACGTCGACGGCTTCCTCGTCGGCTCGGCGCTCATGCGCGCGCAGGACCCGGGGCAGGCGGCACGTGCTTTGATCTCCGGGCGGGTGAAGTTGTGCGGCTTGACCAGCGCCGAAGACGTGGCCGCGAGTGCAGCCGCCAGCTTCGCGGGGTTCGTGTTCGTGCTCGGCACCCCGCGCTGCATCACTCCCGAGGACGCTGCCCCACTCGCCGAACAAGCGCGCGGGTCGGGCATGCTCCCGGTCGGAATATTCCGCGATGAGTCGCCCGCGATCGTCGCGGAGACGGCGCGGGCGTTGGGTCTCCACGCGGTCCAGCTGCACGGTGCCGAGGACGATCAATATATCGCCGCGCTCCGCCACGACCTTCCGAGCGACTGCGAGATATGGAAAGCGGCAAGCGTGGGCCGCGATCGCCTAGCTTCGAAGGCCGACCGGATGCTGTTCGACAATCGTGATGGTGGCAGCGGGCAACACTTCGACTGGAGCCAGATTCGCGAATCTCCCGAGCTCGACCGAGCCATCGTCGCGGGCGGGATTGGCGCCCATAACGCCGCCGCCGCGCTGGCCCTCGGGGCGTATGCGATCGACGTCGGGTCGAGCGTCGACGAGCGGCCCGGCCTCAAGTCCGCGGATCGCATTCGCACCCTCTTCGAGGCCCTCCGTCCGAATGCTCGCGAAGGCCTTCGCAGATGCGCCTAGACGGCCGCTTCGGACGGTTCGGCGGCGCTTTCGTCCCCGAAATCCTGGTCCCCGCGCTCGAGCAGCTCGAAGCG
>JANNDN010000105.1:0-6892 GCA_031387795.1 Sphingomonas sp. | reverse complement strand
CATAGCTTGGTGACCATAGCGTCTGTGACCCACCCGATCCCATCCCGAACTCGGCCGTGAAACCAGACTGCGCCGATGGTACTTCAGCTTAAGCTGCGGAAGAGTAGGTCGTCGCCAGGCTTTGTAGCCAGCGTGTCTTCGAGAAAACCCATTCACAATATCGAACAAGCCGCTGCCGGATCACTCCGAGCGGCGGCTTTTTCGTTTGGCGCTGCGCCAAAAGCCCCAGTACGCATGAAGCGTGCCGGGTCTCCGGCTCAGCTTTTTCGCGGGGTGGAGCAGCCCGGTAGCTCGTCAGGCTCATAACCTGAAGGTCGTAGGTTCAAATCCTACCCCCGCAACCAACAAAACAGCCGCCTCCGGGCGGCTTTTTTGTTGCCCCGGACGCGATCCGGGGCCCACCTACTAATGAGCCGCCTTCGGGCGGCTTTTTTTGTGTCCGCGGCGGATCAGCCTACGAGGGCGCGGGCGAGCTGCTCGCGGCAGCCGCGGATCGCCTCGACCGAAAAGGCGGCAAAGCCAAGGACGACGCCATCGTCGGCAACCCCGGCGGCCGACAGTTCGCTGAGCGTCGAGCACAGGATCCCCTCCTCGCGCAGCCTCGTTGCCACGCGCAGGGCTCGCGCCGGATCGCATCGCAGGACCAGCCGAAGTCCGGCGGGATTGACCTCGGGCTCGAGCGCGCTTCCGAGATAGGGCCGGACGAGGTCGAGCAATGCCTCGCGGCGGTCGCGGTGCACCTCCCGCAGATGGCGCAGATGCGCCGCATAGCCGCCGCTGTCGATGAACTCGCGCAGGACCAGCTGGTTGGGCAAATTGCTGAATCCCACGATCCGGTCCTGTGCGGCGATCGCGCGCTCGCGCAGCACCGAGGGAACGATCAGGACGGCCATCCGGAACGAGGAGAACATGGTCCGGCTGAACGACTGACAATAAAAGGTCCGCTCGGCGGCGGCGCCGGCCTTGAGCGGGGGTGGCGGGCGCAACCCGTCGAACCGGGCGTCCCAGTCATAATCATCCTCGAACAGCCAATGGCCACCGCCAAGGCACCAGTCGACGAGCGCCTCGCGCCGGGGTGCGGACAGGATCACCCCGGTCGGGAATTGTGCCGCCGGAGTTGCGTAGGCCAACGTGGGCCCGTTCACGCTTGCACGCAGCGCTGCGACGTCCAATCCGTCGCGATCGACCGCCACCGCGATGTTCGGCAATCCGCCCGCGGCCAGAGTCTCCGCGCCGCGCCAGTACCCGGGGTCTTCCACCGCCGCCGTTGCGGACTCCGTGGCGAGCATCGAAGCTGCGAGCGACAGCGCCGCCCGAGTGCTGGCGACGATCAACACATCGTCGATGGAGCAGTCGATTCCGCGGCTGACCATCAAGTGCCGGACGACGCTCGAACGCAGGCCCGGATCGCCCGCGATCTGCGGCTCGTAGAGTGCGTCGGGGATGTTCGAAGCCCACACGCGCGACTGGATCTTCGACCAGCGTGCGTGGGGGAAGCAATCAACCGCGCCCTGCGACAGTTCGAACGGCACTGGATAGGTGCCGGGCAGACCGTGGCGTTCGGGCGCGCCGAATGGAGACCGCGGTCCCGCCGCCGCGACAAACAGCCCGCTCCGCGGCCGCGCGACCGCCCAGCCGTCGGCAACCAGGCGGTCGAGCGCCAGGCTGGCGGTGGTGCGCGAGACGCCGCTGTCGGCGGCCAGGGCGCGGCTCGAGGGCAGCCGGCTCCCGCACGTCCAATGCCCCGTCGCGATCAAGGCGACGAGGCGGCGATAGAGCTGCAGGTTGATGGCGTCGTTGGGACCAGTGCCGGAGAGGCCCGATCGAGATTCGGATTGAGGGCGGCCGGTCACCGCTCAGGACATAGCCCGCGACCGCGCTCTTGTGCCAGACGTTGCCTGCCGCCGCCGCGGTACATCCGCATGGGGCTAAACGGCGGCAGGCAACACCCCAAGGAAAAGCAACTTGCGGTGCTCACTTCTCCTTTCGGGGACGGTAAAGCAGGTCGAATGAGGGCGCCCAGCTCTTCCCTTCGTCAGTCGATTGCTCGCCGAACTGGCGAACCGAGCCATCGCCGTTCGCGCTGTAGGTGATGCGTACCAGGGGGCCGCCCCATTTGCCCTCGATCACCATCGCCTTGCCGTTCCAGCCGCCGATGAACAGCGCGCGCGAGCCACCGCTGTCGATCCAGAACTGCTCCCACTTCTTGGTCTCGGGAACGTAGATGTTGAGACTACCGCCGCCAGCGCCCTTGAGCGGCCGCCAATTCTCGCGAACGCCGCAGCCATAGACCTTCTCGATCAGGCTGGTGGCGACCTGGCTGCCCTTGGTGTCGTAAACATCCCAATGTCCGACCCAGAAATCGAACTGGCCGAATTCGGGCGCGGCGCAGGGATTGGCCGGCGGTGCTGGCGGCGCTGGCGGAGCAACGGTCTGCGCCGGCACCGAGGCTGGAAGCACAGCGAGTGCAGCGAGCAAGGCCCGGCTGAAGCTTCGAAACCGCATTTTCGTCTCTCCTGTCTGCGCGGGTCAGTATCGCTGGCTTGAGCCGCGAGGGAATAGCCAGATGAGCTGCCCGGAAAGTGGCCAGATCGCCGCGGCGATCCTTGCATCAATAATCGGAAATCCCACTTTCTCTCATCCGTTATTGTCGTTTCCGCCACTGACCGGCAGCGCCTAGGGTGATCCGATTCAAATTCCTCCAAGAAGGATTCGGTGACCATGGATGCGAAAACCGGCGAGATGGACGGCTGCCCGATGGGCAAGGACAAGGCCCGCTCGCTGCTGGGGCGGTCCAACCGCGACTGGTGGCCCGATTCGCTGCCGGTCGACATGCTTCACCAGCATGGTGTTTCGCCCGATCCGATGGGCGAGGATTTCGATTACGCGCAAGCGTTCAAGGCGCTCGATTATGCCGCGCTGAAGGCCGATCTCACCGCGTTGATGACCGACAGCAAGCCGTGGTGGCCGGCCGATTACGGTCACTACGGCCCGTTCATGATCCGCATGGCGTGGCACGCGGCCGGCACCTATCGGGTGACCGACGGCCGCGGCGGCGCCAACAGCGGGCAGCAAAGGTTCGAGCCGCTCAACAGCTGGCCCGACAACGGCAACCTCGACAAGGCGCGGCGCTTGCTGTGGCCGCTCAAGCAGAAATATGGGCGTCACATCAGCTGGGCCGATCTGTTCATCCTCGCCGGCAATGTCGCGATCGAAAGCATGGGCGGGCCGGTGTTCGGCTTTGGCGGCGGGCGCAAGGACGTCTTCCAGTCCGAAGGCGACACCTTTTGGGGGGCCGAGGAAATCTGGGTCAGCGACGGCGCCAAGACCCGCATCAATCCCGAAGAAGAACTCGAACTCGAAGGCCCGCTCGCCGCGATCCAGATGGGGCTGATCTACGTCAATCCCGAGGGCCCGGGCGGCAATCCCGATCCGCTGCAATCGGCGCGCGATATGAAGGCGACCTTCCTGCGCATGGCGATGAACAGCGAGGAAACCGCCGCTCTGACCGCCGGCGGCCACGCTTTCGGCAAGGCGCATGGTGCCAAGCCCGCCGACACTTTCCGCAACAACCCCGCATCGGAGGCGGTGCATCTCCAGGGCCTCGGCTGGCTCACCGACGACGACGAGATCGGCAAGGGCCACATCACCACCTCGGGCATCGAGGGGGCCTGGTCGAACAACCCGACCCAGTGGGGCGGAGACTATTTCCGCTTGCTGTTCAAATATGAGTACGAGCTGGTCGAAAGCCCCGCCGGCGCCAAGCAGTGGCAACCGGTCAATCCCGACCCCGAGGACATGGCGCCCGACGCGCGCGATCCGGGCAAGCGCGTGCCGACGATGATGACCACCGCCGACATGGCGCTCAAGATGGACCCCGAGTTCCGCGCCATTTCCGAGCGCTTCCGCGACGACCAGTCCGCGCTCGACGACGCCTTCGCCCGCGCTTGGTTCAAGCTCACTCACCGCGACATGGGGCCGAAGTCGCTCTACCTCGGCCCCGAAGTCCCCGAAGAGACTTTGATATGGCAGGATCCGATTCCGGTCGGCACTGTTCCGTCAGCTGCCGATGTCGCGGCATTCAAGGACCAGGTGCTGGCGAGCGGGCTCAGCGTGGCGCAGCTGGTCAAGACCGCCTGGGCCTCGGCCTCGACCTTCCGCAAGTCGGACAAGCGCGGCGGCGCCAATGGCGCGCGTATCGCGCTAAGCCCGCAGAAGGATTGGGACGTCAACGAACCCGCCGAGCTCGCCAAGGTGCTCGCCAAGCTCAACGAATTGCGCGGGCAGATGTCGCTCGCCGACGCGATCGTGCTCGCCGGATCGGCGGCGGTCGAGAAAGCCGCCATGGACGCCGGCTTCAACGTCGAAGTGCCGTTCACGGGCGGACGCGGCGACGCGACCCAGGAGTGGACCGACGTCGACAGCTTCGTGTGGATGGAGCCGCAGGCGGACGCGTTCCGCAATTACCTCAAGACCCGCCAGTCGGTGAAGACCGAGGAGCTGCTGCTCGACAAGGCGTCATTGCTCGGCCTGTCGGCGCCCGAAATGACGGTGTTGCTCGGCGGCCTGCGCGTGCTCGGTGCCAATCGCGGGGACAAACCCGAAGGCGTGTTCACCGACCGCAAGGGGCAGCTGACCAACGACTTTTTCGTCAATCTGCTCGACAATGACACCTTCTGGGACCTGGTCGACACCGCGAGCGACGAGGAGTTCATCGGCTACACCCGCGGTGGCCGGAAGGAGAAATGGCGCGCCACCCGCACCGATCTCATTTTCGGCTCGAACTCGCAGCTGCGCGCCACCGCCGAAGTTTATGCCGAAAAGGGCCATGAGGAGAAATTCGTCCGAGACTTCGTCAAGGCGTGGGTCAAGGTCATGAACGCCGACCGCTTCGACCTTATCGCCTAGTGATTATACGCCCGTTCGCCATGATCGGCGATGTCGAGACCCTCGCGCTCGGCATCACGATCATGGCGTAGCGGCATCAGCAGCCGGACCAGCGCGAAGCACGCCGCCGAACCCGCCGCCGACCACATGATGGCGACCAGCACCGCCGCGCTCTGCACGCTCAACTGGCTCGCCAGCGCATAATCGTCGCCGCCATGCCCGCCGAGCAGTGGCAAGGCGACCACAGCGGTGCCGATCGAGCCGACGATCCCGCCCAGTCCGTGGATTCCGAACACGTCGAGACTGTCGTCGAAGCGCAGCCGGTTCTTGAGCGATGCGACAAAGCCGTAGCAGGCGAGGCTCGCCACCGCGCCCAGCAGCATGGCGCCGATCGGGCCGCTGATTCCCGCCGCCGGAGTCACCGCCACGAGACCGGCAACCGCGCCCGACGCGCCGCCCAGCATCGACGGCTTGCCCGACACCCGACGCTCGATCCCCATCCACACGAGAACCCCCGCAGCCGGAGCAGCAAGCGTGTTGACGAGCGCGGTCGCGGCGAGCCCATTGGCGCCGAGCGCCGAGCCGGCATTGAACCCGAACCAGCCGACCCACAGCAGGCCCGCGCCGACCATCGTCAGCGCCAGTGAATGCGGCGGCATCGCTTCCTTCAAATGCCCGAGCCGCGGCCCGGCGAAGAGTACGCCGACGAGACCCGCGATGCCGGCATTGATGTGGACCACCGTGCCGCCCGCGAAGTCGATCGCGCCGAGCTTGAAGATCAGCCCTTCGCTGGCCCACACCATGTGCGCGATCGGCACGTAAACGAAGGTCAGCCACAATCCGCTGAACAGCAAAATCGCGCCGAAGCGGACTCGCTCGACCAAAGCGCCGATGACCAGGGCCGCGGTGATCGCCGCGAAGCTCATCTGGAAGGCGACGAACGCGAGTTCGGGGATCGCATGCCCGTCGCTGGTCGGCCACATTGTCGCCGCTTCGACGCCCGCCAGACCCGCCTTGTCCAAAGTGCCGATCAGCGCGCCGCCGCCAGCGAACGCCAGGCTATAGCCCCACAAGATCCAGATCAGGATCGCGAGCGCGGCAATCGCCAGCACCTGGCTCATCACCGACAGCAGGTTCTTGGCCCGGACCAGCCCGCCGTAGAACAGCGCGAGTCCGGGCAGGAGCATCATCATCACCAGCGCCGTCGACACCAGCACCCACGCCGTATCTCCGCTGTCCAAAGTCGCTGCCCCAGCCATCGTCCCAGCCACCGCCCCCGCACCTTCGTTGCACTGGCCGAGAGCCTAGCCGCCCGCCCTCGCGGAGCCATGTGAAAGGTTCACGCGCTTGCTCATTGGGCGGGATGCGCGGCCTTCCATTCCATCGCGTTGCGCACCCGGCGTTCGACCGACGGATGATCGTAGAACAATAGCTCCTGGACTTGCGATGGCCGCGGGTAGCGATATTCGGCGGTCTTCACGAGCGCGCTGGCCAGCGCGTCGGGCCGGTTTTCGGTGCGCAACGAATAATTGTCCGCCTGCCATTCGATCATCCGCGCGAAGCCGGAGAGCAGCGGCGTGGCGAGCAACGCGAACAGCGAGGTCATGAACATCAAGACCGGAATGCCGCGCGGTTCCGCGATCTTCGCGGTGCTTCCGAACCAGCGGGCGAAACGCGGAAATGTCCGGTCAGCGATCCAGAACAAAAGGATCGTGGACAGCGCGAAAACGGCAATGCCCATCCACGTATGCTCGAGGACGTAATGGCCGATCTCATGGCCGGTCACCGCGCGCACTTCGTCGAGGCTCGCATCCTTGAGCGCAACGTCGGAAATGGCAACGCGCGCAGTGCTTCCGACGCCCCCGGCATTGGCAGTAAAATTGTTCGACTGGCGTGAACCGTCGAACATGAACACCTTGTCCTCGGGGATGCTCGCGCGTTGCGCCATTTCGACCACCGCGTCGCGCACCGGTCCCGGCGGCACCGGCTGATATTTGTTGAACAA
>JANNDN010000084.1:0-1732 GCA_031387795.1 Sphingomonas sp. | reverse complement strand
AACGCCGCTAAGGAACAAGCATATGGCCAAACATAGAATTGCGATCCTCGTCGGCTCGCGATTTTATGTTTGGCCATATGCTGGTTCCTTAACGGCGTTTGCCTTGGTGGCGGATGTTGGATGGGCGGCCGCGCCTGCCCTTGTCGGGCGGGCGGCGGACCCGGTCGCGGCGCTGCGGGGCGGAGCCGCCATAGCTGCCCTCGGGAAGCTCGAAGCGGAGCGAGCCGGTGACCGGGTTGGCGTCGGCCAGGCGCAATTCGAGCCGTTGGCCGATGCGGAAGGTGTCGCCGCTCTCGTCCCCGACCAGCGTCCGCGCGGCCTCGTCGAAGCGGAAATATTCGCGGCCGAGGTCGCGCGCGAACAACAGGCCGTCACCGCCCAGGGCGTCGACCGTGGCGAAGAAGCCGAAGCTCTGCACTCCAGTGATCCGGCATTTGACGATCTGACCGACGCGGTCGGCGAGGAAAGCCGCGACATAGCGGTCGATGGTTTCGCGCTCGGCTTCCATCGCGCGCCGCTCGAGCAGCGAAATCTGCTCGCCGATTTCATCGAACCGGCCTTCTTCGCCCGGCGGAAGCCCGCCCTCGCCGAGCCGGTAGGCGCTGACGAGCGAGCGGTGGATGAGGAGGTCGGCATAGCGGCGGATGGGCGAGGTGAAATGGCCGTAGGTCGCGAGCGCGAGCCCGAAATGGCCGAGCCGCTCGGGGCCGTAGCGCGCCTGCATCTGGGTGCGCAGGATCTGCTCCATGATCTCGACCCGCGCGCTGTCCGCGTCCGGCCCCTCGCCGAGCCGGGCGATGATGTGGTTGAAGGTCGCGGGCTTGATCACCTGGCCAAGCGCGAACTCGAGCTCGAAGGTGGCGAGGAAATCCTTCAATGCGACCAGTTTCTCGCGGCTCGGGCTTTCGTGGATGCGGTACATGACCGGCGCCTTCTTGGCCTCCAGCGCGCGCGCGGCGGCGACGTTGGCGGCGATCATATAATCCTCGACCAGTTTGTGCGCGTCGAGCCGCTCGCGCGGGGCGACCGAGGCGATGCGGCCTTTCTCGTCGAGCACGACGTGGCGCTCGGGGAGGTCGAGTTCGAGCGGCCCGCGCTTGGTGCGCGCGGCGAAGAGCGCGGCCCAGCAGGCCCATAGGGGGGCGAGGGCGTCCTTCCATAACCGCTCCCCCTCGGGGGGAGCTGTCAGCGCAGCTGACTGAGAGGGCGTTCCCCCTCCGGCGCTGCGCGCCGCCTCCCCCGCGGGGGGAGGAGTGAAACGGTCCGCCATCGCCTGCGCATCCTCATACGCAATATTTGCAGCAATCGAAACTTTCGCACGGGTAAACCGCCAGCTCTTGAGCTCGCCATCGCGGTCGATGTGCATGTGGCAGGCGAGCGCCGCTCGCGGCTTGCCGGCTTTGAGCGAGCAGATGTCGGCCGACAATTCCTCGGGCAGCATCGGCACCACCCGGTCGGGGAAATAGACGCTGTTGCCGCGCGCCCGCGCCGCCTTGTCGAGCTCGCTCCCCGGCCGAACGTAGAAACTGACATCGGCGATGGCGACAATCGCGTCCCAGCCATTGCCGTCTTCGCGCGCCGACGCCCAGATCGCATCGTCATGGTCGCGCGCGTCGGCGGGATCGATGGCGACGATCGGCAGATGGGTCAGGTCCTCGCGGTCATCGCCCAGCGGTTGCTTCGCGACCTTGGCGGCCTCGGCGACGGTCTCGGCGCGGAATTCGTGCGGCAG
>JANNDN010000018.1:0-6923 GCA_031387795.1 Sphingomonas sp. | reverse complement strand
AGTGGCGCACCCGACAGGATTCGAACCTGTGACCTCTGCCTTCGGAGGGCAGCGCTCTATCCAGCTGAGCTACGGGTGCCTGGGCGGGGCGGCTTAGCGAGAGAGCGGTCCCCCGACAAGCGCGATCGGGGCGCGATTGGCCCGCGGCCGCGGCTCATTCGCCGATAAGGACAGGGATTTCCTCGACCGGATCGGTCCCGCTGATGCTGAGATTGACGGTCATCTTGAAGCGCGCACCCTTGAAGCCGAGCTGGAGCGGCATCCCCATCGATTCATTCTCGAGATCGACGCTCAGTGTGGCGGCGTTCTTGCCCGCGCCGAACGCTTCAGCCGCCTTGCGCGCCGCGGCGTAGAGCTTCTCGCGCATCGGCAGCGGGAGGTTGGGCCGGCGTCGCATCCGGATCAAAGCGGTCTTGGCCTTGCGATAGAGGAAGCCCGTCGCATAGCTGATGCGGATCGGGATCTTGTGATGGCGCAAGCGCTCGTCATTGTCGTGCTCGATGACCTGCCCGATGATATCCGGGTCGAGCAGCAGCCGCTTGAACCCGAAGATCGAGAGCCGGGTTTCAAGGTCGGTGTCCGCGCCCGCGGCATAGCCTTCCAGGATGTCGTCATAGCCGCCGAAACGCCGGAAGGCCTCGGCCGGAATGACATGGAAGCCGCGCAGCTGGTTGAAGCCGAGCCGCAATTTGTTGGTGTTGAAACGGGACGTCGCCATGCGGTCGAAATGGCCATAGGTGCGGGGCTGCAGATTGGCGCCGATCCATTCGACCGCATTTGGAGCGAGCAAAGTGTCGGCGTCGCAGAATATGAGGATACGGCCCTGCGCCACCGCGGCCCCGGCGTTGCGCGCTCGCCAGTTCGAGAAGGTCTCCCGGCCCTCGACCTTGACCACTCGCGCCGCCGGGAAATGCTCGGCGACATAAGCGGCGGTGCCCTGGGGGCACGAATAATCGACCACGATCACTTCGGCATCGGGTTGCTCGAGCATCGGCGCGAGCGTCTGCTTGAGATGATCGAGCCGACCCATGCACGTCGTGATGATGGAATATGTCGCTGGCATCGTGATCCTGTTTACTGAGCGGTGTCCGAAGCGCCTAGCTTGCCCAAGCTATTGGTCAAGGGACGCGGCGGGCAAGGAACTCACCGATCGCGCGATGAAGCCCGGCGCGCGCCGAGCCGACGACCATCCCGACATGGCCCGAAGCGATCGCCAGCCGCAGGCCGGGCGGGGCGGTCGCGGAGGGGACGATACGGTCGTCGCTCGCGGTGACGTGCAGGGCCGGAAGGTCCTCGGGGAGGCCCGCCGTCCGGCCTCCGACCCGCCACTCGCCGCGCCCGCTGAGGTTGGCGCCGAACAGTCCCTCGAGCAATTCCGCCGCTGCGGGATAGGGGAGAGGCTCGCCTTCGTTGGCCCATTCTTCCATCTCGACGAAGCGGTGTGCCTCGGCGCTGGCCGGATCGAGCCCGGCGAAGCGCGCGAATTTGCGCACGGTCCGCTCGGGGTCGAGCGACCAGAAGGCCGCCTGGAGAACTTCGATCGGAAGAACGCCGAGGCTTCGCGCCGAAGGCTCGGCTCGCCCCCACAGGGTGTCGAGCGAGTTGCGCGCGCTTTCGGGATATGCAGCGAAATCCCACGGCGCCGCGAGGGTGACGAGGCCCGCCAGCGCGATGTGGCCCGCCGCCGCGATCGCCATCGTCCCGCCGAGGCAATAGCCGATGAGGACGGGCGGCTCGCTTAACGACTCGAGCAGCGGGATCAGGCGCCGCTCGATATGGCCAGCGACGCTGAGCTCGCAGCGATCGGCGGCCGCGCCCCAGTCGAGAAGCAGCGCGCGGTGGCCCATGCCCGCGATGGCGTCGGCGAGCGAGACCTGCGGATCGAGATCGAGGATATGCGGCGGGTTGATGAGCGACGGAATGAGGACGACCGGCGCTCCGCTGCCGCCATGGTCGGCAAGGCTTGAGCCGTCGCGGCCGGCCACCGTCGGGTGGAGCGCGCGCGGCTGCGGACGCGGCGCGGACTGATAGTCGCGCAGACCCTCGAGCGCGGCGCGGGCGAGCGCCGGGTCGGATTCCCCCGCCTTCCGCACCAGCTCGAGGAACAGCGGCAGGGGCCGTGGTGCGCGTTCATGTTGCAGCGCAGGATGCTCCGGTAGTAAGCCTGACCCGGCGATTGGATAGGATGGTATGGCGAAGTCTGCGACGAAGGTCACGATCAAGAAATATGCCAACCGGCGGCTCTACGACACCGAGAGCTCGTCCTACATCACGCTCGACAAGTTGGCGTTGATGGTCCGCGAGGGCCGCGAGTTCGAGGTCGTCGACGCCAAGAGCGGGGACGATATCACCCGCCAGGTGCTGACCCAGATCATCGTCGACGAGGAAGCGCACGGCTCGACCTTGCTGCCGTTGAACTTTTTGAAGCAGATCATCGGCCTGTACGGCAATTCGATGCAGACCTTCGTGCCCGGCTATCTTGAGGCGGCGATGGACAGCTTCCAGCGCAACCAGTCGGCGGTCCGCGAATCGTTCGGAACCTCGATGCTGGCGGACATCGCCAAGCGCAACATGGCTTTCTTCGAGGATGCGGCGCAAGCCTTCGCGGGCAAGGTGGCAAGTGGCGAAGCGACTGGCGCCGAACCCGCCGCGAAGTCGCCGGAGTCGTCCGCGAACAGCGAGGTCGACGCGCTTCGGGCCGAGCTCGAGGCGCTGCGCGCCAAGGTCGACCGGCTGAGTCGTTAGGACGATCATGCGGAAATTGATTCTCGCCGCGCTCGCGGGCGCGCTCGTCGCTTCACCGCTGGCCGCGCAGGCGCCCGCCATCGCCGATCATTCGCTGTCGACTCCGATCAACGGGACGTGGCGCTACGCCGGGAGCGCAGGCGGGGGCGAAGCGCGCTTGTCCGACGCCGCGGGGCGGGTGCAGCTGACCCTGACCTGCCAGCGGTCGTCGCGCATCATGACACTCGCCAGACCCGCCGCGGCGGCAACGCCGTTCCTGCAGGTGTGGACGTCGAGCCAGCGGCGCAATCTTCCCGCTTCGTTCAACCCCGCCACCAACCAGCTGCGGGCATCGCTGTCAGCGAACGACGGACTGCTCGACGCGCTGTCGATGAGCCGCGGCAGGATGGCGGTCGGGATCGCGGGTCAGCCGGCACTGATCGCTCCAGTGTGGGGCGAAATCGGGCGGGTGATCGAGGAATGCCGGGTGTGACGGCCAAATCGGCGAAGCGAAGAGATTTGCCGATATTTCACCGCATTACAAGTCTTGCGCAAAGCCTCAAAAAGACTCATCTTCCTGATTAGCTTCAACGCAGCGAAAGGAGGTGATCCGATGTCTCATGGTTCAGCAGGGAGGTCGGAAAGAGGTGTTCGCAGGCCCTAGACGCTAAGCGGACGGCCATCACCTTCGGCCGCTGACCATGTCGAAGGGCGCCGCTGCTAGGGCAGCGGTGCCCTTTTACATATCTGCACTCCACGCGCCCTTTGCGCGCCGTTTCGAGCGGTCTAGAAAACGCTTCGCTACTGGCGCAAAGGGAACCGTTACGGCGCTGAGGTGTCCTTAGCGGGAATGAGGGAGCGAAAAATGGCTAAATCCACCACTCGTAAGAAATCGTCGGGCAAGTCGGGGCAAAGCGCCGTCGACAAGTTCGCCAAGGCCGCGATGAGCAAGGAAATGCTCGCCGCTGGCCTGACCGCGGCGGCAGCGGCGATCGCCGCCAGCCCCAAGGCGCGCAAGAAGATCCGCGACGCCGGCCTCGATGCCGCCGACAGCGCGTCCAATGCCGCGAACAGCATGATGAACAGCGCGACGAAACTGGGTGCGCTGATCGCCGAGGCGGTGGCCGATGCGGCGCAGCGCGTGATGAGCGGCAAGTGGGCGATGGACGGTGATTCGTCGCCGCAACGCGCGACCAGCGGCAGCGGCGCGCGCAAGCCCGCGGCCAAGCGCAAGACGACTGCCACCAAGCGCAAGACGAGCACCGCGAAGAAAGCTTCGCCCAAGCCCCGCGCCACCGCCGCCAAACCCGCGGCCAAGCGCACCCCCGCCCGCCGCTCGCCCGCCGCGCGCAAGCGGACGACCAAGCCCGCCGGGTCGACCAGCTAGGCCCGACCGCTACAAAAATGCTCAGGCGTCGGCCCCCGACATGGGGCGCCGGCGCCTTTTTCTTACCAGATCAGGACGCGGTCCTCGGGCGCCATGTAGAGCTTGTCGCCGGGCCTGACGTTGAACGCCTCGTACCACGGCGTGAAGTTGCGAACGATTTCGTTGACCCGCGCCGAATTGGGGGAATGCGGGTCGGTCTGAATTTGCTGGCGCAAGGCATCGTCGCGGTCGACTCCGCGCTGATGCTGCGCGTAGGAAATGAAGAAGCGCTGGTCCCCGGTAAGGCCGTTGATGACCGGCGCCTCCTTGCCATTCAGTGACAATTTGTACGCGCGATAGGCCATTGAGATGCCGCCGAGGTCGCCGAGGTTTTCGCCGAGCGTCAACTGGCCGTTGATACACGTCTTACCGTCGTCAATCGGGCACACCTTTGAATATTGCTCGACCAGGCGCTTGCCCATTTTTTCGAACGTCGCCCGGTCTTGGTCGGTCCACCAATTATTGAGTGTACCGGTGCCGTCGTAGCGCGATCCCTTGTCGTCAAAACCGTGCCCGATTTCGTGTCCGATGGTCGCGCCGATCGCCCCATAATTGATCGCCGGGTCGGCGCTGAGACTGAAGTTCGGCGACTGGAGATAGGCGGCAGGGAAGACGATCTCGTTTCCGGTCGCGCTGTAATAAGCATTCACCTCCTGTGGATTCATCTCCCACTTGGCCCGATCGACGGGCTTGCGCAGATCCTCAAGGTCCTTGCGATGCTGCCACTCGGCGGCAGCCATGGTGTTGCCGAGCGGATCGTCCGGGCGAACGTCCATCCCCTCGTAGGTCTTGAACTCCTCGGGGTATCCGATCTTCACGCGAAAGGCGTCGAGCTTGGCTTTCGCCTTCACCCGTGTGGCCGGAGTCATCCATTTGAGTTCGGCGAGGTTCAATTCCATCGCCTTGCGCAAATTGCCGACCAATTCCTCCATCGCGGCCTTGGCCTCGGGTGAGAAGCGGCGCTGAACGTAAATTTTGCCGATCCCCTCGCCGATCAGGTTATTGGCGTTGGCGATCGCGCGCTGAGAGCGGTCGCGCTGGCTGGTACGGCCCTGCAGGAAGGTTCCGAAAAAGGCGAACCGCGCATCGTCGAACGCCTTCGGCAGCACAGAGGCATTCGCGGTCAGGAATTGCGCGGTGGTCCAAGCCTTCCAGACGTCGGGCGGGGTCGACGCGACGATCGATCCCAGCGCGGGGATGCCGCCCCCCAACTTGGCCAACGCCGCGGGAGTCAGCTTGGCGCGGGCGATCTCGTCCGCGGTTGGCGGCACCTGTAGCGCCAGAAACGTGTCGGTCGGCACCACGCCGGAGGCGGCGAGGTAACGATCCATCGGAAAGCCCTTGGTCAACGCCTGGACACCGGCATAGTCCGTCCGGTTGGTGGTGATGATCGGCTCGCGCGCGACCGCCCGGTCCCACGCCGCTTCCGCAAACTTATGCTCGAGGTCGTAAATCTTGGCCGCGTAGCCAGCCGGATCGGGATAATTCACTTTCGCCAGCATCCCGGCGAGATAGGCGACATATTTCGCCTTCATCTCGCGGTTGCGGGCGTTGTCGACCAGATAATTGTCGCGGTCGGGCAAGCCCATTCCACCAAGCGCCACATACACCGTGTTGCGCATCGGATCGCCGCGATCGGCGTCGATGAACGTCTCGATGGGCGAGGGGTATCCGACCTTGCCGAACAGGTTCGCGAGCTCGTTCATGTCCTTGGCCGCGGCAATCGCGTCGAGGTAGGGCTTTGCCGGCGCGAGCCCGCGTGCCTCGATCCCCGCCGTATCGTTATAGGCGGTGTAGATGTCGGCCACCTTGCGATCGATCGAGCCGGGCGCCGCGTTAGTGGCGGCAGCTTCCTCGATGATCTTGCGCACGTCGCGCTCGGCCGAAAGATAGAGGTCGTGGCCCACGCCATAGCCCGCGAACTGCGGCGGAATGACGAAAGCCTTTTGCCATTTGCCATTCACATAAGCGTCGAAGTCGTCGCCCGGTTTGACTGCATTGTTGATGTCGCCGACGTTGAAGCCGGCTTTGTCCCAGACAAAGGGGTCTGGATCCTTGACCGGCGTCTGCGCCGAAGCAGCGGCCGCAATCGGAAGGGCGAGCGGGAGTATAAGAAGCGCGAGACGGAACGAACGCATGATCAATAGCCTCATTGTCCAGATAAGTTGGAGGAATGCCTAGCGCCCGTCCTCACACTGTCACCCCCAAGCGGACGAAGGAGCGTGATTATTCTACCAGCGGAGTCGGCGTTTGCGATCAGGCGGCCTGGTCCTCGAACTGGAGCCGGGCGAGCCGCGCATAGAGCCCCTTGCGCTTGGTCAGCTCGGCGTGCGTGCCCTCCTCGACGATCCGGCCCTTGTCCATCACCACGATGCGGTCGGCGGCGCGGACGGTGGCGAGGCGGTGGGCGATGACGATCGTCGTGCGATCTTCCATCAGCCGGTCGAGCGCGTCCTGAACCAGCCGCTCGCTCTCGGCGTCGAGCGCGCTGGTCGCTTCGTCGAGCAGCAGGATCGGCGCATCGCGGAGCAGCGCGCGGGCGATCGCGATGCGTTGCCGCTGCCCGCCCGATAGCCGCGCTCCGCCTTCGCCCATGAAGGTGTCGAGGCCTTGCGGAAGCTCGTGCAAGAACTCGTCGGCGTGGGCGTCGCGGGCGGCTTCCCACAATTGCTCCTCGCTCGCGTCCCAATTGCCGTAGCGGAGGTTGTCGCGCGCGCTCGCAGCAAAAATGATCGTATCCTGCGGGACCATCGCGATGCGCTGGCGGATGTCG
>JANNDN010000006.1:0-1523 GCA_031387795.1 Sphingomonas sp. | reverse complement strand
CTGCTTCACCAGCGTCCTCACCCGCGCCATCCGCACCCTCCACCTCGCGCTGTACGAGATGGACCGGCTGTGGCTGCCGGTGACCAAGGACTGGCACCTCAATGAACGCCATTATGGCGGGCTGACGGGGCTGAACAAGGCTAAGATGATCGACAAGGTCGGCGCCGATCAGGTCAAGATCTGGCGCCGCTCGTTCGACATCCCGCCGCCGCCGCTCGATGCCGACAGCCCGTATCGAGTCGCCGGCGATCGCCGCTATGCCGACGTTGACGTGCCGCGCTCCGAGAGCCTCAAGGACACGATCGAACGGGTGCTGCCCTACTTCGAGGCCGAGATCGCGCCGGCGCTCCGTTCGGGCAAGAACGTGCTGGTCGCGGCGCACGGCAACTCGCTCCGGGCGCTTGAAAAGCATCTTTCGGCCATCAGCGACGCGGATATCGTCGGGCTCGAAATCCCGACCGGCCAGCCGATCGTCTACGAATTGAGCGGCGATCTGGCGCTCGAGAAACGATATAATCTCAGCGAAATCTAGGCAGCGTCGTCCATCGACCTGTCCCCCGGACAGGCCGAGCTACGCCGCTTTCGCGCGGTACATTTCCTCGTCGGCGCGGCCCATGACGTCGGCGGCGCTGTCACCGGCAGCGATCATCGTCACCCCGATCGCGACGCTGAGGGGCAAGTTGTCGCCGCCGAAATTGAAGCCGCTGTCGCCGATCATCTCGGTCAGGCGCCGGGCGGTTTCGCCGGCGCGCTCGGGGTCGCAGCTTTCGAGCAGGATGCCGAATTCGTCGCCGCCGATCCGCGCCACGATGTCGCTGCGCCGGACGCCCTTTGAGAGCAACGACGCGACCACGATCAGCGCCTCGTCGCCGGCGGGGTGGCCAAAGCTGTCGTTGAGCATCTTGAGCCCGTCGAGGTCGACATAGAGCATGGCCGACATCGCGCCGTAGCGCTGGACCCGGCCGATCAACCGTTCGAGCTCGCGCAGAAAGCCGCGGCGGTTGGGAAGCGCGATCAGCGGATCCTGGTGGGCGAGCGCGTCGAGCTCCTCGATTCGCCGCCCGAGCCGCGCGACTTCGCCGCGCAGCCGGCCAATTTCGGCGAGCAGGTCCGCCGGATCCGCAATAACTTTCAGCCCTTCATCCATCGCCAGTTTGCCCCTGAACGCGAGTGATACTAGTCGAACCCCCCGGTTACGCACAACTATTCCCGCCGGATGCGGTGCGATCATTGCCTGCCACAACTTGCATCCCTAAACGAACGGCCCTGTCGAGGCTGTATCGGGACGGGACAATGGCTGCGCCGCTGGTCGGCATTATCATGGGCTCCACTTCCGACTGGGAGACGATGCGCCACGCCGCCGAAACGCTCGACGCATTGGGGGTCGCGCACGAAACCAAAATCGTGTCCGCCCATCGCACGCCAAAGAGACTCTATGATTACGCGCATTCGGCCAAGGAACGCGGGCTGAAAGTGCTGATCGCAGGGGCCGGCGGGGCCGCGCATCTGCCCGGCATGGCGGC
>JANNDN010000323.1:0-2241 GCA_031387795.1 Sphingomonas sp. | reverse complement strand
TCGCACGCACGCGCGAGCCCGCGCGAGAGACAGGAGGCGCCGCGCTGCCCCAGTTCGGCCAGCGCTGCCAGCAATTCGCTGCGCACCGGCACCGCCATTTCCGCCGCGGCGGTCGGGGTCGGCGCGCGGCGGTCGGCGGCGCAGTCGATCAATGTCGTGTCTGTCTCGTGCCCGACCGCGCTGATCAGCGGGATCGGCGATTCGGCGGCGGCGCGCACGACCTCCTCCTCGTTGAAGGCCCACAGATCCTCGATCGAGCCGCCACCGCGCGCGACGATGATCAAATCGGGGCGCGGGTCGTGGAGCGCGAAGCCGCGGATCGCCGCCGCCACCTTGGCCGCCGCGCCTTCGCCCTGGACCGGCACCGGCCACACGATGACCCGGGTCGGGCAGCGGTCCGCGAGCCGGTGGAGGATGTCGCGGATCACCGACCCCGTCGGCGAGGTGACGACCCCGATCACCGCCGGAAGGTAAGGCAGCCGCCGCTTGCGCTCCTCCGCGAACAGCCCCTCGGCGGCGAGCGCCTTGCGCCTTTTCTCGAGCAAGGCGAGCAGCGCCCCCTCCCCCGCCAGCTCGAGCCGGTCGATGACCAGCTGATATTTCGAGCGCCCGGCGTAAGTGGTGAGCTTGCCGGTGGCGATGACCTCGGCCCCGTCCTCGGGCGCGAACGCCAGCGCCCCCGCCTGCCCGCGCCAGATGACCGCGTCGATGCACGCATTTTCGTCTTTGAGCGTCATGTAGCAATGGCCCGAGGCGTGGCGCTTGAACCCCGAAATCTCGCCGCGGACGCGGACCCGGCCGAACGCCGCCTCGATCGTCCGCTTGAGCGCGCCCGACAGCTCGCTCACCGTGACCGGCGGCGAATTGTCGCCGGCGGCGACCTCGGCTAACAGTCCGGCGCTCGGGTTTTCTGGAAGGTCCATGAATATTCTGCTCTTGGGTTCGGGAGGGCGCGAAGATGCGCTCGCCTGGCGGCTTAGGCAATCGCCGAGCTGCGACCGGCTGGTCGCGGCGCCGGGCAATCCCGGCATCGCGCGCTGGGCCGAATGCGTTGTGCTCGACCCGTGCGATCCCGACGCGGTGGTCGGCCTCGCGCGGGAGATTGAGGCGGAGCTAGTCGTGATCGGTCCCGAGGCGCCGCTGGTGGCTGGCGTCGCCGACGCGCTGCGGGCCGCAGGGATCGCGGTGTTCGGGCCCGATGCGGCGGCGGCCCAGCTCGAAGGATCGAAGGGTTTCACCAAGGATCTGTGCCGCGAGCATAATATCCCGACCGCCGATTATGTCCGCGTCGAAACGGTGGGCGAGGCGCTGGCGGCGCTGTCCCGCTTCGCCATTCCGGTGGTGATCAAGGCCGACGGCCTCGCCGCGGGCAAGGGCGTGACCGTCGCCATGAGCCGGACCGAAGCCGAAGCCGCGGTCCGCGCCGCCGGCGACGGACCGATGGTGATCGAGGAATTTCTGGAAGGCGAGGAGGCGAGCCTGTTCGCGCTGGTCGACGGCGCAGTCGCGATTCCGCTGGCCTCCGCGCAGGATCACAAGCGCGTCGGCGAGGGCGATACCGGCCCCAATACCGGCGGCATGGGTGCCTATGCTCCGGCTCCGGTCCTCACCCCCGACCTGCAACAGCGCGCGATGACGGAAATCGTCCTGCCCACCGCTCGGGCGATGGCGGAGGCAGGGACGCCGTTCAACGGAATGCTCTATGCCGGCCTGATGCTGACCGCCGACGGACCCAGATTGATTGAGTATAATGTCCGCTTCGGCGATCCCGAATGCGAGGCGATCATGCCGCTGATCGACGGCGATTTCGCCGAGCTGCTGCTGGCGGTCGCGAGCGGACGCCTGGGCGAAATCGACCCGCCCCAGCTGACCGGCAAGCATTCGATGACCGTCATCGTCGCCGCGCGCGGCTACCCCGGAACGCCAGCTGGCGGCGGCGCGATCCGGGAGATCGAGGCGGCCGAGCGGGTCGAGGGCGTGACCGTGTTCCACGCCGGCACCGCGCTCGAGGATGGCGGGCTGGTCGCGCGCGGCGGGCGGGTGCTGGCGGTAACCGCGGTCGCCGACAGCTTCGCCAATGCCCGCGCCCGCGCCTATCGGGCGATCGACCAGATCGATTTCGCCGACGGCTTTCACCGCGGCGACATCGGCTGGCGCGAACTCGAACGGGCCGGCGCATGAACCCGCTGATGGAATATTTCTGGCCCAGCTTCGCCGCCGGCGTCGTGATCGGCGCGATCG
>JANNDN010000306.1:0-6010 GCA_031387795.1 Sphingomonas sp. | reverse complement strand
GAGCCCGGGCGGAACAGGGTCCGTGCCGGGTCGACCTTCTGCCGCTTTTCGACATTGGCAAAACCGTAGCCGCGCTGGGTCAGGATCTGGCCGTCCTTGACCACCACCACGACCGCGCCCGGAATGTTCGCGCGACCGATCGCATAGGGCATCAGTCCGTCAAGCCAGGCGTTGACGTCTTCGGCGGTAAGCGGCGCCGCCCCGGCAACCGGGAGCTGGGCCTTGGCCGCCGGCGACGAAGCCGGTGTGGCCTCGCGGACCGGGTTCAACGGCGCCACCTGGACTGCCTGCTGCGCAAGCGCGCCTCCGCCGAGCAGCACCAGCAGGCCGCAAACCACGTTTCGCAGATTCCACATTTCCGGTCCCCTCATGCGTTCGGGATTGCCCCGCAGCCAAGCCGCCCATAGACTCGCACATACTCTCCGATTGGGATACTGTTATCCTGATCAGAAAATTCGTCAACCGTGGGAATGTCGATGGCCTCTTCCGCACCAACACTCGGCATTCTGCTGCGCAAGTTGCGCAACCGGCATGGCTGGACCCTCAAACAGATGAGCGAACAGAGCGGGATTCCGCTGTCGACGCTGTCAAAGGTCGAGCATGACCGCCTGACGCTGACGTATGACAAGCTCTATCAGGTCAGCCAGCGGCTCGGCATTCCGATTTCGGAGCTGTTCGCGGAGACCGGTCAGGACTCGGCGCCGACGGTGACGGCTCGCAGGAGTCTGGGCGATATCGACCAGGCGCTTCACGTCGAGACGCCCAATTACGATTATTATTTTCTCTGCACCGAGCTCCGCCGCAAGCGGATGATCCCGGTCATCACCAAGATCCGCGCCAAAACTTCCGAGGAATTCGGCGAACTGGTCCATCATCCGGGCGAGGAGTTCATCTACGTTTTGCGCGGGACGATCGTCGTCAACACCGAATTCTACGATCCGGTCGTGCTTGGCACCGGCCAGTCGATCTACATCGATTCGAGCATGGGCCACGCCTATCTCGCGGCCGAGGGGTGCGACGAGGCTGAGGTGCTGGGCGTGATGTCGAGCGGCGGCGAGGATCTGCAGGAATCTTTGATGACCATCCACGATGCCCACGGCGGACAGCGCAACGGTGCCGCCGCGACCCGGAGTGTGCCGCAATGATCTCCACCTTGCTGTGGCTGGCCGCCGCGGTCGCGTCTCCGTCGGCCGCGGTCCACCCGCCCGAGATCGAGGCGCATCTCGCGCCGCTGGTCGGCGACTGGACCCGCGCCGGCAAGGAGGCGACCTACCGCGATCGCTGCGCCTGGTTCGACCGCCGCGCATTTGTCGTGTGCAGCCTCACCGAAAGCGTCAGCGGCCTCAGGGTCGAGGCGATCGTGGGCTATTCCGGGGATGACAAGCACTACACTTACCAGAGCTACAGCAACGACGGCTCGAGCCATGTGCAGATCGGCTACCCGCTCGGTGCCGATGGACTCGTCTTCACCACCGAGCGGGAGGTCGAAGGCAAGCCGACGCGCTTGACCACGTCGATGATCCCTCAACCCGATGGCCGGCTCCGAATGACCCAGGACCGATCGACCATGGGCGGTGCCTGGGAGCGGGTCGGCGAGGTCGATTACCTCCCCCGGAAGTGATCCCGCGACGCGGACGGAATTCGCGGATTTTAGCGCGGAGCCCTAGCCGAAGGTAAAGGCGAACGCCTCCGCGCCCGGATCGTCGAAGCGGATGGTGAAGGTGCGCTCCTCCGCACCGCCTTTTTGACGGACGAGCTGATAAAGCCTTTGCCCGCTCACCACGCCCTTGCCGTCGGGCGCGATGTCGGCCCCTGCGTCGCGCCCGGGCGCCCGGCCGTCGAGGGTGACGCTGAACCGCACCGGGCGGCCGCTGGTCGAGCCAAGCACGAGGTGCAGGTCGCGGGCCTTGAAGCGGTAGGACAGAGTTACCCCAGAAGCGAGGGATCGGGCGCTCTGCCGCCCCGCGCTCCAGCGTCCACCAAGCGCCCACTGATTGAGCGCAAGCGGAACGGCGGAATAGGTCGCGGCCTGGTCCCGGACAAAGCCGCCGGGGGACACGAACCGCTCGGCGCGCCCGTAGCCGACATAAGTTTCGGGTGAACCCACTGTGGCGAAATCGGCCGACTGTTCGGTTGCGCTCTTGCGGGCGCTCGCGATGCCGCCCGCCGGCGCGTGCCCGGCCTCGGCGAGCAACTGGCGGATTACGCGCTCGGATTGCTCGTAATCGCCTTCGCCGAAATGGTGGTAACGGACGCGCCCTTCGGCATCGATGAAATAATGCGCCGGCCACACCCGGTTCTTCATCGCCCGCCACAAATCGTAGCGATTGTCGAGCGCGACCGGATAGCGGATCTGGAGGTCGCGCACCGCGCGTTCGACATTGGCGGGGTCACGCTCGAACGCGAACTCGGGCGCGTGGACCCCGATCACGACGAGCCCGTCCTTGGCGTAGCGCTCGTCCCACGCGCGCACGTACGGAATCGAACGCAGGCAGTTGATGCAGCTGTAGGTCCAGAAATCGATCAGCACGACCTTGCCCTTGAGCTGCTCGCGGGTCAGCGCCGGGCCGTTGAGCCAGGGGCCGAGGCCGTCGAGCGGCGGAAGCTGGCCCTCGACCGGCAGGATGAGCTGACCCATCGCGTCGGTCTTCAGTGCGGCGGATCCTGGCTCGGCCGCCGCCCCGAACAGCTTCGCGAGGCGGTTTTCGATTCCTGCCGTCTGCGCGCTCGAAAGCTTTGAGAGGACGCGTGTGTCGAGTCCGAGCGCGATCGCTGCCACCCCGGCCAGAACCAGTACGCCGAGCAGCTGGCGGATGCGCTCGCTGACCCCGAGCGAGCGCTTCATCCGTTTGAACAGCGAGCCGCCGACCGCGAGTGCGAGTGCGAGTGAAGTTGCGGCCCCGAGAGCATAAGCGAGCAGCAGGAAGGTCGTGCTCGCGCCCGCGCCGTTGATCGCCGCCGCGGTAAAGATGAGGCCGAGAATCGGGCCCGCGCAGGGCGCCCATAACAGGCCCGTTGCAGCGCCGAGAATGACCGAGCCGACGATGCTGTCGCCCCCGCTGCTTCCGCGTTCGCTAAGGCGCGAGCCGAGCGCGACCAGAGGCCGGTTCATCCGCTCCGACAGAGCCGGGAAGACCAATGCCAGGCCAAACACTGCCAGCAATGCCAGCGCCGCCCACCGGCCCGCCTGATTGGCCTGGACCGCCCACCCGCCGCCGACCGCGGCCAGCGTTGCGACCAGCGCGAACGCTCCCGCCATCCCGCCGAGCATCGGCAGCGTGCTGCGCGCGAAACTCCGCCCAGCGCGCGCAAACACGAATGGCAACACGGGCAGGATGCACGGGCTGAGGATGGTCAGGATGCCGCCGACATAAGCGAGCAGGATGATGAGCATTCGCGGGTCTCCGTGGATTTCCGTTTGTGCCAACCCGCGTCACGAAGCGCGGGCGGTGCGGAGTTTCATATACGGCAATGCGCCGCTCCGGATGCCAATGATTTGTCCCGCCCTCCCACGCATCCGCGGCGATCCGGCATCCGTATCTCCGTCACAGCATCAATGCTGACATCGAAAAGGGAGTAGATCATGAAATCGAGGCTTTCACGCAATCTGGTGGCGCTATCCGGCATGGCCCTATTGGCCGCGGCTTCGCCCGCCTTGGCGAGCAACCCGATGGTCGGCGGAGCGGCGATGTATTCGACCCGCAACATCGTCGAGAATGCGGTCAATTCGAAGGATCACACGACCCTGGTTGCGGCGGTCAAGGCTGCCGGCCTCGTCGACACGCTCGCCGGCGCCGGACCGTTCACAGTGTTTGCTCCGACCAATGCCGCCTTCGCCAAGCTTCCCGCGGGCACGGTCGAATCCCTGGTCAAGCCCGAGAACAAGGGCGCGCTGACCCAAATCCTGACCTATCATGTGGTCCCCGGCCGGTACACCGCGCAGCAGATCGCGAGCCTCGCTGCCCAATCTGGCGGCACCGCGACCCTCAAGACGGTCGAGGGAGAAGATCTCAGGTTCGCCAAGGCACCGGATGGTGGCTGGTCGGTGATCGATGCGAAGGGCAACACCGCGCGCATCACGATTGCCAATGTGATGCAGTCCAATGGCGTCATCCATGTCATCGACGCGGTCGCAATGCCGTGATGAGCGTTGGCGTCCGGACCCCCCTGTTACCGGATGCCGCCCGGCGGGAGGAAGTCGACTCGTGTTAGCGTTTCGTGTCGCTCTTCCCGCCGGACACTCCATTCCCCTATGCCGTGCGGCGGAGATGGACGAATCGATTCCAACGATAAGGGACGCCACGTCCGGCGAGACCGCTCAGATGAGTGCGCTGGTGGCGGCCATTGCCCGCGGCGAGCGGTCGGCGATGGACGAGCTTTACCGGCGGACTTCCGCCAAACTTTATGGCATCGCGGTCCGCTTGCTGGGCAGCGAGGCCGAGGCGCAAGAGGTGGTTCAGGACGTCTATCTCAATCTGTGGCGCAAAGCCGGGCTGTTCGATTCCGCACGCGCCAGTCCGATCACCTGGCTAGCGGTGATGACTCGCAATCGGGCCATTGATGGCCTTCGCCGCCGCCGCGGCGATGCCGCGGGGATCGAGGAAGCGGCGGATCTGCCCGACGCTTCCTCGAGCGCGTTCGACATCGCCAGCGCCGCCCAGGACCGCGCCCGGCTGCGGCTGTGCCTCGACACGCTCGATGAACGCCCCCGGACATTGATCAGCTCGGCCTTCCTTGACGGATCGACTCATCTTGAGCTTGCGGAGCGCGAGAATTTGCCGCTGGGCACCTTGAAAAGTCTGATCCGCCGGGGTCTTCAGAAATTGCGAAAGTGCCTCGAGCAATGACCCCCGCCGATCGCCATCTCGCCGCTGTTTGGGCGCTCGGGCTCGCCGAGGGGAACGACCTCGAGCGCGGTGTCGGGCTGTACCGAGACGATCCGGCGTTTCGGGCGGAGGCGGACGGTTGGACCGCGCGATTGGCGCCGTTGCTCGACGAGGTGCTGGAAGTCGATCCACCCGCTTCGCTCTGGACCCGCATCGAGGCGGGTCTGCCCCGTGGCACCAGCGCCAATGACAATTTGCCGTTGCTCGATCGGCAAGTGAAATTGTGGCGCGGATTGAGCGCGATGATGACCGCGCTCGCCGCCGCCTTCGCGCTGCTGCTCCTGTTCCGTCCGCCCGAGCGGATTCCGGTGGCGCCGCCAACGACCTCGTCTCCGCAGCCCGCCGGGCCGCCGCTGGTGGCGATGGTCGGGGCGGACCAGAAGCAGATGATGATCGTCGCCAATTGGGACCCGGTGCAGCGCCGGCTGGTGCTCGCGGTGGCCGGCGATATGCCCGCCAACGTTGGCAAGAGCCATGAACTGTGGGTCATCCCGAGCGATGGCACCCCGCGCTCGCTCGGAACCATGCCCGACGAGAAGACGATGCACATGGACCTCGCTGCCCAGCTCGCGGAGCTGCTTCGCCAGGGAGCGACGATCGCCATTTCGCTCGAGCCCCCGGGCGGGTCGCCGACTGGCGCTCCGACCGGACCGGTCATGTGGTCGGGCAAGCTTGAAAGTGCGTGACTCGCATCCGTTGCCGCCGCTCGTGCGTAAATGATGCCGATGACTGACAAACACTCGCCACCCGCACTCACCCGCCGGTCGCTCCTTGGCGCGGTCGGACTGACCGCGATCGGGATCGCGGTTATGCCGTGGCCCGCGCCGCTTTCGGCTCGCCCATTCGCCTTCCGCCGGACCGAGGCGCAATGGCGCCAGCTTCTCGGACCCGAACGCTATCGGGTCCTGCGCGAAGCGGGAACCGAGCGGGCTTTTACGAGCCCGCTCGACAAGGAGAAGCGTAAAGGCGTGTTCCGTTGCGCCGGCTGCAGCCTACCGTTGTTCGCTTCGGCGACCAAGTTCGACAGCCGCACCGGCTGGCCCAGCTTCTATCGGGCGCTCAAGGGCGCGATCGTGACCCGCCCCGACCCCAAGTCATTGATGACCGCCACCGAGGTCCTGTGC
>JANNDN010000250.1:0-22694 GCA_031387795.1 Sphingomonas sp. | reverse complement strand
GCCGAAAAAGCGCCCGCAGGACTCAAACGCGTCACTGCCTGGTGCGGCGTGGTGGCCGCGGGCCTGCTCGTCCAGGGCGGGGTCCCGCGGTTGGCTCGCGGCGAGGCCGGACTGGCGCGGGCGCTCGGCTCCGCCCAGTTCGACGACGGCGGCCTGGTTAGCCGCTCGCCGTTCGAGCAGGCGCTGCTGGTCGACCGGCTGGGGCTGCTGCGCTCGAGCTATCTCGCCGCAAAGCAGACCATTCCCGAAGGCATCGAGACCGCCGCGGCCGCCGCGCTCGCCGCGCTTCATGGCGTCACGCTGGGCGACGGCGCCTTGTCGAGCTGGCAGGGGTGCGGGCCGTGGGAGCCGGCGCGGCTCGCGGGTCTCGTCGAGGGCTGCGGATTTCGGGCGCGGCCGCTCAGGCAGGCGCGCGGCTGGGGCTATCAAAGATTGTCCGCACTCGGCACCGTGCTGGTGCTCGACGCCGCGCCGCCGCCACAGCCCAAGATGGCGGCCAAGGGCTCGGCCTCGACCCTCGCCTTCGAGCTGTCCGACGGCGGCCAGCGGCTGGTGGTCAATTGCGGCGGGCCGGGCCCGGTCCCGTCCGCACTCCCCGCCGATTTGATCGAGGCGCTGCGCTCGACCGCGGCGCACAGCACGCTCATTCTCGACGACACCAATTCGACCAGCATCCAGGTGGACGGTCCGCTCGGGCGCGGGGTCGATGACGTCACCATCGATCGCCGCGAGGAGAATGAATCGAGCCGGCTCGAGGCGAGCCACGACGGCTATGTCCGCCGCTTCGGCCTCATCCACAAGCGCAGCATCATCCTCGGCAACGACGGCAAGGAATTGAGCGGGCTTGACCAGCTCGTCGCCAAGGGCCGCAAGAAGGTCCGCAACTCGCTTGGCTATACGGTGCGCTTCCACCTCGCTCCGGGGGTCGAGGCGACGATTACCGCCGACGGCATGGGCGCGCTGATCCGTTCCAAGGGCGCGCCGCCATGGAACTTCCGCTGTCGCGGCGGCCGCTTGACCAACGAGGAAAGCCTGTGGATTGACGGCCGCGGCCAAGCTCGTCGAACGACCCAGCTCATCGTCGGCGGGGAAGTCTCGGGCCTTGGCGGTGAAGTGGGCTGGCAGTTCCGCCGCGCCAGCTGATCAAGAAGGACCATCAATGACCGACCTTGTCACCGTCCGCCGGGCGCTGATTTCCCTGTCCGATAAAAGCGGGCTCGAGGCGCTGGCCGATGGCCTCAAGCGCCATGGAGTCGAAATCGTCTCGACCGGTGGCACTGCGGCCCAACTGCGCGAAAATGGCGCTGAACCCCGTGACATTAGTCACCTTACGGGCTTCCCCGAGATGATGGACGGGCGGGTCAAGACGCTCCACCCCAAGGTTCATGGCGGGTTGCTGGGGGTGCGCGACAATCCCGACCATGCGGCCGCGATGGACGAACACGGGATCGCGCCGATCGATCTCGTCGTCGTCAATCTCTATCCCTTTGCCGAAACGCTCGCCAAGGGCGCGGACCGCGACACGATCATCGAGAATATCGACATCGGCGGCCCCTCGATGGTGCGGTCTGCGGCGAAGAACCATGGCGATGTGGCGATCGTCACCGACCCCGCCGATTATGCCGAATTGCTGGCCGAGCTCGACGCGAATGAGGGCCGGACCACGCTGTCGTTCCGCAAGCGGCTCGCCGCCAAGGCGTTCGCGCTGACCGCGGCCTATGATTCGATGATTTCGCAATGGTTCGCATATTCCGACCAGCAGCAGCGCTGTCCCGACAGCTGGACCCAGTCCATCGACCTCAAGATGCCGCTTCGCTATGGCGAAAACCCGCACCAGCGGGCAGCGCTGTACGTTCCGCAAGGCCCGCAATTTTGCGGGATCGCTCAAGCCGAGCAGGTCCAGGGTAAGGAACTCAGCTACAACAATCTCAACGACGCCAGCGCGGCGCTCGAACTGATCGCCGAATTCCGCGACGGGGAGCCGGCGATCGCGATCATCAAGCACGCCAACCCGTGCGGGGTCGCGACCCGCCCGACCCTGCTCGAGGCGTGGACCGAGGCGCTTGCCTGCGACAGCGTCTCGGCGTTCGGCGGGATCGTCGCCGCCAATTGTCCGCTCGACGCCGCGACCGCCGCAGCCATCGCCGCGATCTTCACCGAAGTGGTGGTCGCGCCTGATGCCGACGAGGAAGCGCGCGCGATCTTTGCCCGAAAGAAGAACCTTCGCCTGCTTCTCACCGGCAAACTGCCCGATCCGGCGCGCGGCGGGCAGACACTGGCGGTGATCGCGGGCGGATTGCTGGTCCAGGACCGCGACAATCGCATCGTGACTAAGGACGAGTTGCGCTGCGTCACGCGGCGCCAGCCGACGGACCAGGAGCTCGCCGATTGCCTGTTTGCCTGGACGGTCGCCAAGCACGTCAAATCGAACGCCATCGTCTATGCCAAGGACGGGGTCACCGCGGGCATCGGCGCGGGCCAGATGAACCGCCGCGACAGCGCGCGCATCGCGGCGATCCGGGCCGTCGAGGCCGCCGAGGCCAATGGCTGGCCCGAGCCTCGGACGATCGGATCGGCGGTCGCCTCGGACGCCTTCTTTCCCTTCGCCGACGGCCTGCTTGCCGCCGCCGAGGCTGGCGCGACTGCGGTCATCCAGCCCGGTGGCTCGATCCGCGACGACGAAGTGATCGCCGCCGCCGACGAGGCCGGCCTCGCCATGCTATTTACGGGCGTGCGCCACTTTCGGCACTGACCTCGGCTCGGGTCGGCGCCCGCAACTCCTCGATATCCGCCTTGCGCATCCGGAACAGCTCGCGGTCCTCGGGGCCGAATCCGCGCGTCCACAGGACATAGCCGAAGGCGAGCAGGATCGCCGGAATGCCGAACAGCAATTCGGCCCATTCGGTCATCAGGATGGCCAGTTGGCCGACGATCACTGCCGCCCCCGCCGCCCAGATCAACGGCCAGCGCCAACCCGACACCGGGGCGCCGAGGATTTTATGCAGCAGCAGCGACTTGGTCACCGCGGCGAACGCGAGTGCCAGCAGCAAGGCGATTGCCGGCGCGGTCGCCTGCCACATGATCGGCAGGTCGGATCGCCGCATGGCCAGGATGATGACCACCGACAGTACCAGCTGAAGCGCGATCATCGTGAAGCTGATGAACATGTTACGATGGCGAGCAGTGTAGATCAGCGCCGCCTCGCTGACCGCGGCCATCGAGGCGACGACTTCGGCGGCGAGGAGGAAGCCGAGCGCGGCGGTCCCGGCGACGAACGCGGGTCCGATCAGTCCCATCACGCCCTCGCCCGGAATCCCGAGCGCGAGCGCGACGCCCATCTGCGCGCCGATCACCCAGAAGCCGACCTGCCGCACCTGCCTGGCGACCGCGATCTTGTCCCCGGCGGCGATGTTGCGCGCGATCACCGGCCCCAGGATCGGGTCGAAGCTGGTCTTGAGCTTGGCCGGGAGCGAGGCGACGTTCTGCGCGACATAATAGATGCCGACCGCGGCGGGGGAGAAGAACAGCCCCAGCACCGCGATGTCGATCCTTCGGCTGCCCCACTCGACCGCGTCGGCGGCGGCCAGCGGGATGTTGCGCCGGGTCATCCGCCACAGCCCCGCCGGGTCCGGACTCCAGCCGTGCGGGAAGCCGTAGCTCTTCAGAAACGGAATCGCCGAGGCGATCAGCGCCGCGAACATCGAGGCGGCATAAGCGAAGATCAGCCCGTCGGGCTTGGCCACGAAGGCGAGCGCGAACGCGGCGATGCTGATCGTCCACGGCTCGACGATGGCGCGGGCCCGAACCGTCGCCCCGATATCATTGCGATAAGCCAGCGCCGAAAGCATGACGTCGGACCAGGCCAAAGCGATGACCGAAATCGGCAGCAGCCATTCCAGCCCGCGGATCTGGCTGTTGGGAAACATCGCTTGCGGAAAGATCAGCAGCAGGGCCATCGCCAGGACCGAGCCCAATGCTCCGAGCAGCAGCGCGTCCCACACCACGCAGACGTGCGGCTTGTCGCTGTGGGCCAGCTGCTCGGCGAGCCCGCGTTTGAGGCCCAGTGTCGCCAGCTGCGCGGCAAATTCGACCACCAGCACCGCAAACGCGAACCGGCCGAGCGCTTCGGCACCGTACATCCGCCCGGCGATGAACAGGAACGGCACGCGCGCGATCAGCCGCAGCAGGAAGCCGAGAAAATTGATCCGGCCGCCCCGCGCGAGCGCCGCCATGTCGGCCCCCGCGGCGTCAGGAGCATCGCGATCCGGCTCTAGTGTGCTGCGCCCCAATTGGCCCCCCAGCCGATATCTACGTCGAGCGGTACGTCGAGCGCCAGTGCAGGCTCCGCCGCATTCGCCATCACCCCGCGGATCAGCGCCGCCGCTTCGTCTTCGCGGCCTTCGGGCACTTCGAACACCAGTTCGTCATGGACCTGGAGCAGCATGCGCACGCCGTCGAGCCCGGCCTCGGCCAGCGCCCCGTCCATCCGCGCCATCGCCCGCTTGATGAGGTCGGCGCTGGTGCCCTGAATCGGCGCGTTGATCGCCGCCCGTTCGGCCCCGGCGCGGTGGTTGGGATTGCCGGCGCGGATGTTGGGGAAATGGGTCTTGCGCCCGAACAAGGTGCGGGTGAACCCGTTCGTCCGGACGAAGGCGAGCGTGTCGTCGATGTAATTGCGAATGCCGGGGAAGCGCTCGAAATAGCGGGCGATGATCGCTTGGCCCTCTTCCTTGGGCAGGCTCAGCCGGCCGGCCAGCCCCCATGCCGAAATGCCATAGAGGATCGCGAAATTGACCGTCTTGGCCTTGTTGCGCGACTCTCGGTCGGCCGAACCGAACAGCTCTTCCGCGGTCAGGCTATGAATGTCGGCGCCCTCGCGGAATGCCTGCTTGAGCTGCGGCACGTCGGCCATATGCGCCGCGAGGCGCAGCTCGATCTGCGAATAGTCCGCGCTCAGCAGGACATGCCCCGGCTCGGCGATGAAGGCGTCGCGGATCTTGCGCCCGATCTCGGTCCGGATCGGGATGTTTTGCAAATTGGGGTCGTTCGACGACAGGCGCCCGGTCTGCGCGCCGGACAGCGAGAAACTGGTGTGGACGCGTCCGGTTTCGGGGTTGATCTGCGTCTGCAGCGCGTCGGTGTAGGTCGACTTGAGCTTGGCGAGCTGGCGCCAGTCGAGCACCAGCCGCGCGCATTCGACGCCTTCGCCGGCGAGCCTCTCAAGCTCGTTGACGTCGGTCGAATAAGCCCCGCTTTTGCCCTTGCGCCCGCCTTTCAGGCCCAGCCGCTCGTACAGCACCTGCCCCAATTGCTGGGTCGAGCCGATCTGGAACGGCCCGCACGCCGCTTCGTAGATTTGCTCCTCGAGCTTGGCGATCTCGGTCGCGAACTCCTTGGACAGCTGCGCCAGATAGGCGCGGTCAACCTTGACCCCGCGCCGCTCCATCGCCCCGATCGAGGCGACCAGTGGCCGGTCGACCCGCTCATAGACCCGCGCCACATTCTCAGCCGCCAGCCGCGGCTTGAGCCGAAGCCACAGGCGCAGCGTGATGTCGGCATCCTCGGCGGCATATTCGGTGGCGTCGTTGAGCGGCACCCGGTCGAAGGTGATCTGCTTCGATCCCGACCCGCACACCTGTTTGAACGGGATGCATTCGTGATCGAAATGGAGCTTGGCCAGTTCGTCCATGCCATGGCCGTGGCGACCGGCGTCGAGGTCGAAGCTCATCACCAGCGTATCGTCATACGGCGCCACCGCGATCCCCGCCTTGGCGAACATCACCCAGTCATATTTCAGGTTGTGTCCGATCTTGAGCACCGCCGGATCCTCGAGCAGCGATTTCAACTTGGGCAGCACCAGCGCGGGCGACAGCTGGATCGGCGTCTCCGACAGCAGATCGCCGCCGCCATGGCCAAGCGGGATGTAGCAGGCCTTGTTGGGCGCGGTCGCGAGGCTGACCCCGACCAGCTTGGCGACGACGCAATCGATGCAGTCGGTCTCGGTGTCGACCGCGACATATCCGCTGGCGCGAGCGTCGGCGATCCAGCGGTCGAGCGCGGCCTCGTCGGTGATCGTCTCATAGGCCGAACGATCGACCGCGATGCTTTCCTGCGGCGGCGCCTTGGCCGGTTCGATCGACGCCATGACGTCATTGAAACCGCCGCCGCTGCTGCTTCGCCCGGTCGGAGCGGTCGCGCTCCCGCCCGCCAGCCGCCCGAGCAGCGACTTGAACCCGTGATGCTCGAGGAATTCGCGCAGCGGCTCGACCGGGATGTTCTTGAGCTCGAGCGCGTCCAATGGCTCGGGCAGGGGACTGTCGCACACCAGCCGGACCAGCTCGCGGCTCAATCGCGCATTGTCGGCGTGGTCGATCAGATTCTGCTTGAGCTTGGGCTTGGTGATCTCGTGCGTGCTCGCCAGCACGGTCGTCAGATCGCCATATTGCTGGATCAGCTGGCTCGCGGTCTTGGGCCCGATCCCCGGCACTCCGGGTACATTGTCGACGCTGTCGCCCATCAGCGCGAGGACGTCACCGACCAGTTCGGGCCCGACCCCGAATTTCTCGACCACATAAGCGCGGTCGATCCGGCGGTCGTTCATCGTGTCGAGCATGTCGACCGACCCGTCCTCGACCAATTGCATCAAATCCTTGTCCGAGCTGACGATGGTCGTCTTCCACCCCGCCGCCTTGGCCGCGGTGACATAGCAAGCGATGATATCGTCGGCCTCCAGCCCCGCCTCCTCGATGCACGGGATCGAAAAAGCGCGGGTGGCATCGCGGATCATCGGGAATTGCGGGACCAGATCCTCGGGCGGGGGCGGGCGGTGCGCCTTATACTGGTCGTACATGGCGTTGCGGAAGGTCGTCTCCGACGCGTCGAGGATCACCGCCATATGCGTCGGCCCGTCGGCGCGGCTGAGGTCGCCGGCCAGCTTCCACAGCATCGTCGTATAGCCATAGACCGCGCCCGCCGGCTGGCCGTGACGGTTGGTCAGCGGCGGCAGCCGGTGATAGGCGCGAAAGATGTAGCTCGACCCGTCGACGAGATAGAGATGGGGCTGGGCGTCCGGCATGAACGAGCGGGTTTAGCAGGGTGGGCGCGGGAGGGAAGCAGTGTCCGCGTTCCACCCAACGCCGAAGTTGGCTCACCAGAAATCATTTTCCTACAGACCCCCTTTTGTGATCCAAGCTGGTCGATGGGCGCACCGACTCACCAACTTCCCCGCATTCGCCGCGATGGCTGGACCACCGAGCGCCAGCTCAAATTCCTCGACGCGCTCGCCCGCACGCGCAGTGTCACCCGCGCCGCCGCGCTTGCGGGCATGAGCCGCGAGAGCGCGTACCGCCTTCGCAAGCGCGGCGATGGCACATTGTTCGCCGCCGCCTGGGACCGCGCGTTGAAAGGTCACAGACTGGGCAATCCGGCATCTCGCCGGCGCCGCCCCGGCGCTCCGATTTCCAGCGGAAATCCGCCAAAGGTCACAAAGTGGACGAAATATACGACCCCCCGTTTTGACGCGCTGCTCCGCGACCTTCGTGATGGTATGGCGCCGACATCCTGATCCTGCCCGTGACCACCGCCATCGCGCTTGCCTTGGCGAAGGGCGCGGGCGATGGCAGCCCTCGAAGGAGACAATTGCGTGTCGGAACATTTCGAGCGCCATCGCCAGGCATGGCGGCAGGACGAGATCCAGAAGCTTCACCTGCTCGCTGGCAAGGGCATGTCGGTGCGCGCGATCGCCAAGGCGCTGACCCGAAGCGAGGAATCGGTCCAGATACGAGCGCGGGCGGACAAGCTGACGATCAGCAAACTGCGTTAGGGAACCAGCACCGTATCCTTCGCCTCGGCCGCGAGCTTGGGGTAATCGAGGGTGTAGTGCAGACCGCGGCTTTCGTGACGGCTCAGCGCGGAACGGATGATGAGGTCGGCGACCTCGACCAGATTGCGCAGCTCGATGAGGTCGGGGGTGACCCGGAAATGCGCGTAATAATCGCGCACTTCGCGGCGCAGCATGTCGATCCGGTGCTTGGCCCGCTCGAGCCTCTTGGTGGTCCGGACGATGCCGACATAATTCCACATGAAGCGGCGTATTTCGCCCCAGGTCTGGGCGATCACCACTTCCTCGTCGCTGTCGGTGACCCGGCTTTCGTCCCACGGGCGTATCTTCGGCGCGGCCGGAAGCGAGTCCCAATTGGCCGCGATGTCGCGCGCCGCCGCTTCGCCGAACACCAGGCATTCGAGCAGCGAGTTGGACGCCAGCCGGTTGGCGCCGTGAAGCCCCGACTGGGTAACCTCGCCCGCCGCATACAGGCCGCGCGCGTCGGTCCTCCCGGCAAGGTCCACCAGCACCCCGCCGCAGGTATAATGCTGCGCCGGCACCACCGGGATCGGGTCCTTGGTGATGTCGATGCCGAGCCCGATGAGCTTGTCGTAGATGGTCGGGAAGTGCGCGCGGACGAACTCGGGCTCCTTGTGGCTGATGTCGAGCCACACGAAATCGAGGCCGTCGCGCTTGATCTCGCTGTCGATCGCGCGGGCAACGATATCGCGCGGGGCGAGCTCGGCGCGCTCGTCGTAAGCGGGCATGAAGCGCTCGCCCGACTTGGGGTTGCGAAGGATCCCGCCTTCGCCGCGAACCGCCTCGGTGATGAGGAAATTCTTGACCTCGAGATGGTACAGGCAGGTCGGGTGGAATTGCATGAATTCCATGTTCGAAACCCGGCACCCGGCGCGCCACGCCATCGCGATCCCGTCCCCGGTCGCGCCGCGCGGGGCGGTCGAATAGAGGTAGGCGCGGCCGGCGCCGCCGGTGGCGAGAACGGTCGCCCGCGCGGTCAGAGTCTCGACCCGCCGCGTGGCGCGGTTGTAGGCATAAGCGCCATGGACCGCGCCGCTGGTCGAGAAGTCCGCGGCATGCCGTCCGGTGATGAGGTCGATCGCGACCCGGTCGGCAAGGATTTCGATATTGGGATTGGCGAGCACCGCTTGCTCGAGCGCTTCCTGCACCGCCCAGCCGGTGGCATCGGCGACGTGGACGATTCGGCGGTGCGAATGGCCGCCTTCGCGGGTCAGATGGAGCGTCTCGCCATCGGTCGCAAAGGGCACGCCAAGCTCGATCAGCCGGCCGATCGCGCGCGGGGCTCCGGCCACGACATGCTCGACCACCGAACGGTCGTTGAGCCCGGCACCGGCGACCATCGTATCCTCGACATGCGCCTCGAAACTGTCGCCTTCCTCGAGCACCGCGGCGATCCCGCCCTGCGCCCATTCGGTCGCTCCGCCGCCGAGCGCACCCTTGGCCATGACCGCGACCCGCCGCGTCTCGGCGAGGTTGAGCGCGGCGGTCAGCCCGGCCGCTCCCGAACCGATGACGAGGACGTCGGCGGTGGCTTTCACGCCGGTTCCTTCGGTGCCGAAGTCAGGCTCAGGAAGACATCCTCGAGGTCGGGGTCGCGGGTGGTGACGTCGACGATCTCGAGTCCCTCGCGGGTCAGCGCCGCAAGCACTTCCCCGGCATTGACCCGGTCCTTGCGGAACAGAATCTCAAGCGTCCGCGGGTCGAGCATCTCGATATTTTCGAAGCAATCATTGACCGGGACTGAGGCGATATCGTGCTCGAAGGTGACAACGACCGACTTTTCCTGCGCCTTGGCGATCAGCTCGCGGGTCGGCTCGTTCACGATCACCCGTCCATGGTTGATGATCGCGATGCGGTCGCACAGCTGCTCGGCCTCCTCGAGATAATGGGTGGTCAGGACCACCGTCACGCCGTCGCGGTTGAGTCCGCGGACATAGTCCCACAACTGGCGGCGGAGCTCGACATCGACCCCCGCGGTCGGCTCGTCGAGGACCAGGATGGGGGGCGAATGGACCATCGCCTTGGCCACCAGCAGGCGCCGCTTCATGCCCCCCGACAGCGTCCGCGCATAGGCATTGGCCTTGTCGGTGAGATGCATGGCGGAAAGCAGTTCGTCGCTGATCCGCTGCGCCGCGGGAACACCGTAAAGCCCGGCCTGGATCTCGAGCGATTCGCGCGGGGTGAAGAAGGGATCGAAGATGATCTCCTGCGGCACCACGCCGATCGACCGCTTGGCGTTGCGCGGATGCTCGTCGATGTCGAAGCCCCAGATATCGACCGTGCCCGAGGTCTTGATCACCAGGCCCGCGAGGATGTTGATCAGCGTCGACTTGCCCGCGCCATTGGGACCCAGAAGCCCGAAAATCTGCCCGCGCGGAACGTCGAAACTGACGCTCTCGAGCGCGCGCTTGCCGCCCTTGTAGGTTTTGCACAGGTCAGTGATGCGGATCGCCGGCTCGTCCATTGAGGGCGGCATAGGGGCGCATACCGGGGGCGACAAGCGTCCGACGGGCTTCGGGCGGCACCTTGTGGGGCACGGGCAGTGGCCTTAACTAGCCGCCATGACCGCCGACATTCCGCCGCCCGAAGTCTTCCGCACCCGTTCGCCCTCGGTCACTTGCGACGGCTCGGGCGAAGTCGCCGCCGCGCTCGGCCACCCGCGCGTCTATCTGCGCATCGATCCCGCGCTGGGTTTCGTCGAATGCGGTTATTGCGACCGCCGCTTCGTCCTCGAAGGCGGACCCGCGGACGGGCCGCAATCGTGACCGCGGCCGACCCGCGACGCTTCCTGTACCGCAGCCTTGATCCCGACCAAGCAGGACGTCTCGCCGCCCGCCATTTGGCCCGCTGCGACGATGGCGAGCTCTATCTTCAACACGCCTCGAACGAGGCCTTCGTGTTCGACGACGGACGCTTGAAGACCGCCGACTACAGCACCTCCTCGGGTTTCGGGCTGCGCGGGGTCACCGGCGAGACGACGAGTTTTGCCCACGCCAATGAGATCAGCGCCGCGGCGATCGAGCGCGCCGCCGCGACCATCCGCTTGCTCGATCCTGCGAACGGACCGGCTGCCGCGCCGCCGCCCCGCACCAACCAGGCGATGTACGGCGCCGACGACCCGCTCGGGCTCGTCGCCTTCGCCGACAAGGTCGCTTTGTGCCAGCGGATCGACGCCGCCGCGCGCGCCCGCGATCCCCGGGTGGTCCAGGCCAGCGTGACGCTGTCGGGGAGCTGGAGCGTCATCGACATCGTCCGCGCCGACGGCTTCGTCGCCACCGATGTCCGGCCGCTGGTCCGGCTCGGGGTCAGTATCGTCGTCGAACAGAATGGCCGCCGCGAAACCGGCAGCCACGGGCTCGGCGGACGCTATCTCTACGATCCGCTGTTCGCCGAAGCGCGCTGGAGCGAGGCGATCGACATTGCGCTCGCCCAGGCCCTGACCAACCTCGACGCGGTCGCCGCGCCGGCGGGCGAAATGCAGGTCGTGCTCGGTCCCGGCTGGCCCGGCGTCCTGCTCCACGAAGCCGTCGGCCACGGCCTTGAGGGCGATTTCAACCGCAAGGGCACCTCGGCATTTTCGGGCCGGATCGGCGAACGCGTCGGAGCGCCCGGGGTCACGGTCATCGACGAAGGCGCAATCGAGGGCCGCCGCGGCTCGCTGACCATTGACGACGAGGGCACGCCAACCGGGCGCACCGTGCTGATCGAGGACGGCATCCTCAAAGGCTATATTCACGACCGGCTGAGCGCGCGGATGATGGGCGCTGAAGCGACCGGCAATGGCCGGCGGCAGAGCTTCGCCCACGCGCCGATGCCGCGCATGACCAACACCTTCATGCTCGGCGGCAGCGACGATCCCGCCGAACTCGTCACCCGGGTCAAGGACGGCATTTACGCCAAGAGTTTCGGCGGCGGTCAGGTCGACATCACCAGCGGCAAATTCGTCTTCTCGTGCACCGAGGCCTATCGCATCCGCGGCGGCAAGATCGCCGAGCCGGTGAAGGGCGCGACGTTGATCGGTGACGGGCCGACGGTGCTCACCCGGGTCGCGGGGATCGGCAACGACCTCGCGCTCGACGAGGGGGTCGGCATTTGCGGCAAGGCCGGCCAGACCCTGCCCGCGGGGGTTGGCCAGCCGACCTTGCTGATCGACGGACTGACCGTCGGCGGGACCGCGGTGTGAGTGCGCGGGACGACTGGCGCGGCGAGGTTCTCAAATTCTGGTTCGGGCTGGACTCGAAGCAATGGTTCTCAAACGATCCCGCGCTCGACCATGGAATCCGCGAGCGCTTTCTGAAATTGTGGAGCGAGAAGCAGGCGCTCCCCGCGAGCGGCTTTGTCATCGACCCGCTGACAGCACTCGCCGCAGTCATTCTGTTCGACCAGTTTCCACGCAACATGTTCCGTGGCCTTGCCGACCAGTTCGCGACCGACACCCTCGCGCTTGCAGTCGCGCGCAAGGCGGTCGAACTGGGCTTCGACGAAGCGCTCGACGCGGACGAGCGCGCGTTCCTCTATCTGCCGTTCGAGCATAGCGAAGTGCTCGACGATCAGCGCCAGTCGATGCTGTTGTTCACCGCGCTCGGCAATACGCTGTATCTCGATTATGCGAAGAAGCACCATGACGTGATCGAGCGCTTCGGTCGCTTCCCGCATCGCAATGCGATCCTCGGCCGGGTGCCGCGCTCCGCCGAGATTGCCGCGGGCGACGTCAACCCGTTCTGAGTCAGAGCAAATGCTGGATTGGCGCCGGGTCGAACCCCGCCGACTGCAGCCGTCGTTCGACTTCTTCGCGATCGACCCCGAGTTCGCGCTGGGCGAGCGCGCAGGCCAGCGCCGAGCGTTGGCCCGACCGGCAGAACGCCAGCATCTTGCCCTCGCCGGCCGCGGCCATCGCCTCGCGCATCGCCTCGACGTCGCCGGGTCCGATCCCGCGCTGGATCGGGACATGGCGGTAGGCGATCCCGGCGGCTTCGGCGGCGGCCTCGATCTCGGCTCCCAGCGGCTGGCCCGAATCTTCGCGGTCGGGGCGGTTGTTGACGATCATCGTCACCCCCGCCGCGGCCAGCGCGGCCACGTCGGCGGCGGCGATCTGGCCGCTGATCAAGGATTTCTCATCGAGCTGGGGGGCCATCGGAATTCTCCTCACGGGCCGCCACGGCCTCGAGCATTGCCGCACCATAGCGCGCCAGCTTGGTTTCGCCCACGCCCTGGATGCGCGCCAGCTCGGCGGTCGAGCGCGGCTTAAGCGCAGCGATCTCGCGCAGGGTTGAATCGTGGAACACGACATAAGGCGGGACCCCGGCGTCGGCGGCGAGCGTGCGCCGGGCCTCGCGCAATGCTTCGAACAAAGGATCGTGCGGACCCTCGGACGCGCCGCGACGCGACTTGCGCTTGCGCGGCGGCGGAACCGCGATCAGCAGCTCGACGTCACCCTTGAGGATCGGCTTTGCGCCCGGCCCAAACGACAGCCCGCCATAAGCGTCGGCGCGCAAGGCATCGCGGGCGATCAATGCCCGCGCCACCGGCCGCACCAGCGCGACTTCGTCGGCATCGGCGATCCCGAACACCGACAGTTTGTGATGCCCGAACTGGCGCACTTTCTCATTGTCGTTGCCGGCGAGCACGTCGGCCAGGTGAGCGACCCCGAACCGCATCTCGGTGCGGAACGCCGCGGACAATAATTTGCGCGCCACTTCGGTCGCGTCGATGGTTTTGGGCGGGTCCAGGCAATTGTCGCAATTGCCGCACTGGTCGGGCGCGGGATCGCCGAAATGGCGGAGCAGGATCGCGCGGCGACAGGTCGCGGCCTCGACGAACCCGGCGAGCACGTTCAATCGTTCGCGCTCCTGGGGGCGGCGCTCGGGCTCGACCTCGGTCTCGATCCGCCGCCGCGCCCGCGCGAAATCCTCGGCGGCCCAGAACAGCCACGCCTCGGACGGCTCGCCGTCGCGCCCGGCGCGGCCGGTCTCCTGATAATAAGCCTCGATCGATTTGGGGATTCCGGCATGGGCGACGAAGCGCACGTCGGGCTTGTCGATGCCCATTCCAAACGCGACCGTCGCCGCCATCACCATCTCTTCCGAGCGCACGAATGCGGCCTGGTTGCGGGCGCGGATCTGCGGTTCGAGGCCCGCGTGATAGGGCAGTGCGGGGCGCCCTCCCGCCGCGATCTGCTCGGCGATCTTCTCGGCCTTGTCGCGGCTCGGCGCATAGACGATTCCGGCGCCCGGAAGGTTGGTGGTGACGGTCTTGAGCTGCCCGCCGATGCCGTCGCGCGGGCGGACGTGATAGCGGATGTTGGGGCGGTCGAAGCCAGCGACGATCAGCCCGTCCTGCGGAATGCCGAGCTGGGCGAGGATGTCGGCGCGGGTGCGTGCGTCGGCGGTGGCGGTCAGCGCCAGCCGCGGGACATCGCCATGCGCATCAAGCAACGGCCGCAACAGGCGGTAATCGGGGCGGAAGTCGTGCCCCCATTCGCTCACGCAATGCGCCTCGTCGATCGCAATCAACGCCAGCCTTTGCTCCCCGATCAGCCGCCGGAAACTCTCGCTCGTCGCGCGTTCGGGAGCAACGTAGAGCAGGTCGAGCTCGCCCGCCCGGAAGCGTCGTATTGTCTCGTCGCGGTCGCTGTCCGCCGAGGTCAGCGAGGCGGCGCGGATGCCGATTGCCTCGGCCGAGCGGATCTGGTCGTGCATCAAGGCGATCAGCGGCGAGATCACCAGCGCGGTGCCGTCGCGGACCAGTGCCGGCAGCTGATAGCACAGCGACTTGCCAGCGCCGGTCGGCATCACCGCGAGCGTGTGCTCGCCGCCGATGACCCGCGCGACCACTTGCTCCTGAACGCCGCGAAACGCGTCGAACCCGAACGTGCTTTTGAGAATCTGCCCGGGTGTCACTCCGCCGCTTCCGCCGTCACCTGTTCCGAGCGCTCGGCAGCTTGCCGCGCCCACAGGTCGGCGTAAAGCCCATTGCGCTCGAGCAGCGCTTCGTGGGTCCCGCGCTCGGCCACCCGGCCGTGGTCGAGGACGACGATCTGATCGGCGGCGACGATCGTCGACAGGCGGTGGGCGATGGCGATCGTGGTGCGCCCGCGCTGGACCGCCGACAGCGTCGCCTGGATCGCTTCCTCGGTGCGGCTGTCGAGTGCGCTGGTGGCCTCGTCGAGGACCAGGATGGGCGGGTCCTTGAGCAGGGTCCGGGCGATCGCCACGCGCTGCTTCTCGCCACCCGACAGCTTGAGCCCGCGCTCGCCGACCATCGTCTCATAACCATGGGGCAGGGCCTCGACCAAACGGTCGATTGCGGCTCCGCGCGCTGCTCCCGCAATCGCCTCGGAGTCCGCCTCGTCGCGGCCGTAGGCGATGTTGTAACCTAGCGTGTCGTTGAACAGCACCGTGTCCTGGGGGACGATCCCGATCGCCTCGCGCAGGCTCGTCTGGCTGACCTCCGCAATGTCCTGCCCGTCGACCAGGATGCGGCCGGCTTGCGGGTCGTAGAAGCGATAGATGAGCCGCGCGATAGTCGATTTGCCCGCGCCCGAAGGGCCGACGATGGCGCAGCTCGTACCCGGCGGGATGTCGAGATCGAGGCCGTCGAGGATCGTTCGTCCGGGCTCGTAACCAAAACTGACATTCTCGAACCGGACATGGCCGCCGGCGACCACGAGCGCGGGCGCGCCGGGACGGTCGACGACCTCTGCCGGCGTATCGAGCAGGTCAAACATCGCCTCCATGTCGATGAGTCCCTGGCGGATCGAACGATAGACCCAGCCGAGCATGTCGAGCGGCCGGAACAGCTGCATCAGGAGGGCATTCACAAGCACCACGTCGCCGGGAGTGAAGCGCCCTTGGCGCCAGCCCCAGACGGTGAAGATCATCGCGCCTGCCATCATCGCATTGGTGATCAGCGACTGGCCGATGTTGAGCCAGGCGAGGCTGACCTCATTGCGCACCGCGGCCTGGGTGTAGGCGCCGATCGCCTCGTCGTAGCGCTTCGCCTCGCGCTCCTCGGCGCCGAAATATTTGACCGTCTCGTAATTGAGCAGGCTGTCGACGGCGCGTCCGATCGCCCGATTGTCGACCTCGTTCATCTGCCGCTGGAGGTGCGCGCGCCAATCGGTCACGGCGCGCGTGAAGCCGATGTAGATCGCCACCATGACCAGCGTCGCCGCCACCAGCCCGGGGCCGAACTTGACCAGGAAGATGGCGCAGATTGCGACCAGCTCGATCAATGTCGGGGCGATGTTGAAGAGCAGGAAATAGAGCATCATGTCGATGCTCTTGGTGCCGCGCTCGACGATCTTGGTCAGCGATCCGGTGCGCCGCTCGAGATGGAAGCGAAGCGACAGATCGTGGATGTGGCGGAACACCCGCGCCGCGAGCCGGCGCGCGGCGTGCTGGCCGACTTTTTCGAACAGGGCATTGCGCAAATTGTCGCTCAGCACCCCGGCGAAGCGCGCGGTGCAATAAGCGAGGACCAGCCCCGCGACGACCCCGAACGCCGCGCCGGTCCCGGTCATGCGGTCGACCACCGCTTTATAGGCGAAAGGCATCACCAGCACCGCCGCTTTTCCAGCGAGCACGAGCACGAAGGCTAAGACGACCCGGGCCTTGAGCTCGGTCTCGCCGCGCGGCCACAGCATGGGCAGGAAGCGCAGCAGCACGCCGAAACCCGGTCCGCCTCGCGCCTTGTCCGCCTTTGCCTCCTCTTCCGCCATTGTTGCTAGGTAGGGAGGGCGGAGGCATGCGGCAAATGGCCGCGCCCGCTTTTTCCCGGAAACCATCTGGAACCGAACGGAAAATCCGGGGTTATCGATCCTGTATCAACCGCGAGCGAACAAGGGTCGTCAAATGGGTCCGGGAATGTATGTCATCGCGATCATGGGCTGCGCCGACGGCGGCAGCGCCTGCACGACCGTCGCGACCCTGCCGACGACTTACCGCAGCGAAGCCGCCTGCTCGGCGGCCAGCCTCCGCGCGCTCGAAGATGGCGACCGCTTCGATTATCCGACCATCATGGCCCAGTGCCGGGCCGCCGCCGAAAAAGGCATGGCGAGCCGTCAGCAACGCGCCCGCGTCACCATTAGTGGGCGCAGCGGCAGCTAAGCCCCATCGACTCGGCGTAAAATCCCAATAGCTGGCGCCAATTGCTGGGCCCGTGACACTGAGTCCGCTTGTCGCTACTGAAATTCCACGACTTTTTCGGATTGGCACGTCTCCTGCATATTAAACTGTGTCGGCCGCGATGGCCCTCGCAACAAACAACAGGGGACTGACCATGACCAATTATTCCAAAACGCGTGAGACCGCGGCGATCTTCGCCGGCGCCTTCGTCACCGCCATGCTGTTCATCTCGGCCGCGACCTCGCTGCCGATCGCCTGACCACCATATCCAAGGAAACTGCAATGACCGGACGTTTCATCACCAATCGCGACGAGGGCAAAGTGCTGGGCGTCGCGGCGGGGATCGCCGATTATACCGGCATCGACCCGCTGCTCATCCGCCTCGGGCTCGTCGTGGCGACCTTTATCACCGGCCCGGTGATGATCCTCCTCTATGTACTGACCGGCTGGCTGGCGCCGACCCGCTGACACCGGGCAAGCCGCAAGGTTTGCCGCTCGCGGTGCGCGCGACTAAGTTCCGGCGCATGAAGGGAAACCACCATGCGTAAGCTCATCAGCGGGATCATCGCCGCGGTTCTGGCCGCAACCCCGGCCAATGCCGCGCTCAAGACCGGCGATCGCGCGCCAGCCCTCTCGACCGAGGGCGCACTCGGCGGCAAGGCGTTCCGATTCAACCTCGCGGCCGCGCTCAAAAAGGGCCCGGTGGTGCTCTATTTCTATCCCAAGGCCTTTACCAAGGGCTGCACGCTAGAGGCCCGCGCCTTCAGCGAGGCGATCCCCGAATTCCGCGCAGCCGGAGCTCAGGTTATCGGGCTGTCCGCCGACGATCTCCCGACTTTGAAGCGCTTTTCGGTCGAGGAATGCCGCAACGCCTTCCCGGTCGCGATCGCGAGCCGCAAGACGATCCGCGATTATGGCGTGTCGATGCCGGTGGTCGGCGCGATCAAGACGATGTCGAACCGCACCTCCTACGTCATCGATCGAAGCGGCCGGATCGTGATGGTCCATTCGGACTTGGACTGGAGCCAGCATGTCGCCAGGTCGCTTGCCGCGGCGCGCGCTCTGAAACGCTGATTGCTGGCTTCAAGGCAAGAAGCGCACCGCGATCGCGGCGGCCCACAGCAGCCCCGCGACCCACAGCATGACCCGAACGATCGGACCATAGCGCTTGCCCGTGGCCAGCTGGATCGCCCCGGCGAGGATGGCGATGAGCCCGACCGTTGCGACCAAGGCGAGGATTGCGAGGATCATTAATCGCGCACCCGGCCCACCGGCGAAACGGACGCCGTCCACGGTTTCCCCGTCGGCGAGCATGGGCGGGACGATATACCAGGCGACGACGCCGATGATCGAAACTAAAATAAGCACGAGGACCATTCCTGCGGCCCCCAGCGGCCGCGCCCAGCGCGCCTGGCGCTCGGCGAGGTGAACGAGAACCAGCCGCTGGCGCTCGGTCGGGGTGAGCGCGGGGCGATCAGGTTTCGCGTCGGTCAGCGGGGTCATCGCGCTCTCCTCGGGCCATAGTCTAGTGCCAGGACGAGCGACGACAAGCGGCTCGCTTGACTCCGCTTCCGCGACGGCGCGATCCTGGACTCGGTCGTGGGGGTCGATCGCGCATATGGACGCTTTTTCCTATCTTTCGGTCCTGGTCAGCGTGGTCCTCGGACTCGCGATCCAGCAGGTGCTGCAGGGCTACCGCGCGTTGGCGCTCAACCGGCGGCAGGTGGCGGTCTATTGGCCGAGCATCGCCTGGTCGGTGAACGTCCTGATCATGGTGATCCAGAACTGGTGGTCGCTGTTCGGCCTGGCCGGCCATCAAAGCTGGACCTTCGCCGACTTTGCCGCGCTGCTGATGCAGACGGCGGGGCTGTACATGATGGCCGGCCTGGTCATTCCCGACACCCCGCCGGGCGAGCCCATCGACCTCAAGGCGCATTACTTCCGCGAACGAGCGACATTTTTCGGGGTCGGGCTGTTCACCATTGTGTGGAGCATGCTCCGCGAACGGATTGTCGAGGGCGAGTGGCTGACCGGCGCGAATCTGGGTTTCCATCTGCTCTTCGCGGCCATGGCGATCACCGCGATGATCAGCCGCAGCGAGCGGGTTCACTTCGCGCTTGCCACGCTGATGAGCGGGCTGTTCCTGCTGTACATCACCTTGTTGTTCGCGCGGCTTGGCTGAGGCCTACGGTCCGCACGCCTCCGCCCCGCCGCGCAGACGCGACAAGGAATTCATCGTCGAGGTGCTGAAGATCACGCCTGTGACGCCGCAGCGCCTGGTCTGGAAGCGGACCTTGCGCGAGCGGAAATCGAGCGAAACCCGTCGAAACGTCGACAGCAGATCGGTACCCAGCAGCAACGCCGGTTCGTCGGCGAGACCGAACAGCCTGAATGGCGGCACGTCGGCAAAAGCGACCGGAATGTCGTAAAGCGTGACCGGACCAAGCTGAAGCTCGTCGATGACCGCCATTTGCATCGGAATGGTGACGCCGGTTACCCCGGTCGCCGGTACAGACCAGAATTCGTGGCCTTTACGGAGCAGTTTGTCGCGCAGCGCGCTATTGCCGATCGTTACTTCCGAGCCGGTGTCGACGATCGCATCGAGGGCATAGCCCGAGGCGCGGATCTGGGTCAGGATCAACTGGCCGCGGTGGCGCCGGGCGGTGATGACAATCTCGCCAGGCTCCGACTTCCAATGCGTTCGCGCATCCTCGACCTTGATTAAGCGCCTTTCAAAATCCATCAGCAGACGTTGCTGGACGAGGGCGTCGATGCCGATCAACCCTTCGCCGCCGACATCCGCTTCGCTGAGCGCTGGCAGCTGGAGGTTGCGGACCGTCGTCGGTCCGAGCGTCAATTCGGCGACGCGGACCCGATCGACCAATTGGCGAGCGGTGGTCGAATTAAGGATCGCAGGCGTACCCAGCGGCAGCTGCAGATCCCGTGCAATGCGCAGCCCCACGACCGAAGTATCGGCCCCGCTGTCGACCACAAAACGATAGGGGCCGCGGCCGTTGACATTGACCTGGACCGTCAGCCGCGTGTTCGACGATTTTGCCTTCAGATCCTCCCCGCCGACCGCGAGGTTATTGTCGATCACCGCGGGCGGAAGCGGAAGTACGTCGGGCGCTGTGTTGGGCGCCGGCCGTGGCTTGGAGATGCGTGGGGCCTGCGCCGCCGCTGGTCCGGATTGGTCGGCGACAAGCGCGAGCAGCACGACGCTGGTCGCGGCGAACAGAAACAGACGCGAAGCAGCCACGGGGATCCCCTCCTCGATCGTGCCCCACCGCGCATACCCTCGACGATGTCCCGCAAATAGGCAAGTTTAACGGGCCGGGTGGGTCAGGCCAGTCACGCCGGTCAAGGCCGTAGCCCTCGTTCCCCAATTCGCATAAAACCGTGTCCGGGCCTCCCGCCCCCCGATCGGAATTGACCATGGCCAAGGGCCAGAAGAAGTCGAACAAGGAAGCGCGCAAGCCCAAGAAGGAAGCGCCGAAAAAGCAGAACGCTTCCAACCCGTCGCAGAAAGAAGGCGTAGTCCGCGGTCTCGACAATATGAAGCGCTGAGCGCCCGGCCGATCCTTAGCTGAGCCGCTTGCGATTGGCGCGGATCCACTTGCCATAGACGTCGAGTGCCGTGCGCGCCGCGGCTTCGGGCGTCCGCACCCGGCCAGATGCGATCGCGCCGGCAAATTCGAAGCCGGCCTCGACCTTTTCCCCGATCATGCGTTCGCCCTCGCGCTCCGCGCCGCGCCCGCCGAGCATCATCTTCCACGAGCGTATGGTGAAGACCATCGCGGCGTCCGCCGCCAGGAACGAGCCTTCGACCATCATTCGGGTCCATTGGGCGGTGTTGTCGTTGGAAACGGGACGGATCATCACACATACCTGGTTTGAAAGGGGCGGACGAAGCGTCCTCGAGCACTCAACGTGCTGCACTGCAACATGGGTCCGTGGCAAGCGGCGGTCGTGGTCGGACGGACCTAAGCGGCGTCGGCTTCGAGTGCGGGCAGTTGGCACATCACATCGACCCCGAGCACATGGGTCGCCCGGCCAAAGCCGATCCAGCCCGCGCAGCAATAGGTCAGGTCGACGATCTGGTCGTCGCTCAGCGCCTGCTTCAGCCGAGCCCACAAGTTTTCGTCGGTGGCCAGCCCTTGCGGGTCGAGGCTCATCTTGCGCGCGAAGTCGACCGCCAGCCGTTCACGCTCCTCGAGCTTTGAATCGTCGCCGGCGAGCAGCGCCCGATAGAAGGCCTCGTCGGGCTCGGGGCCGCCCTGCGCGCGTTCGCCTTCGAGCCCGAGCAAGCCGCCGTGGCCCGCGGTGCGCCACGCCTGGCACACGGTGCAGCCGTTGATCACCGCGATTGCGATCCGGGCGGCCTCGAACAGTCGCAGCGGCAGCCGGGAATGCTGGTAAGTAGCGATTGAAAAAGCAGTCGCGGCGTTGACCAGATCAGGCGCGAAAGCCTCGGCAAGATTGGGCATCGCCTGGCCCGGGCGCTCGGTGATCGCGACTCGCATGGATCGTTTCCTTCCTCCGCAAGGGACCGGCAAGGTCCGCGACTTGGGGTCATGCGTCAACCGCGCGACCGCAAGCGGCGTGATGCCGCTGGAATTTGCTATAGGAGCGAGCGCGCCATGACCAACTCCGCCATCCGTATCCTCGTCGATGCCGACGCCTGCCCGGTGAAAGACGAAATCTACAAGGTTGCGTGGCGCCGCGAGGTGGCGGTCAAGGTCGTCAGCAACAGCCACATCCGGGTTCCAGCGCACGATCTGATCGAGCGGTTGGTCGTGTCCGACGGCTTCGATGCGGCGGACGACTGGATCGCGGAAACGGCAGGGGCGAGCGACGTGGTCGTCACCGGCGACATCCTGCTCGCCGACCGCAGCCTCAAGGCCGGCGCGACGGTCATCGACCCCAACGGCAAGCCCTTCACCACCGCAAGCATCGGCGGGGCGATCGCAACGCGGGCAATCATGGCCGATTTGCGCAGCGGCGCGGGCATCACCGGCGGACCGGCGCCCTTCGCCAAGGCCGACCGCTCGCGCTTCCTCCAGGCGCTCGACGCGGCGCTGGTCAGGCTGGGGGCTTAGCCGCCCGGCATTCACCATTTGCACACCGGTTCGCGATACCCTCGGCCAGACGCGAACGGGTGAGCGAGTACAATGCAATATCCAAACGAGATCCAGGCCGCTTTGCTGTTCGACCGGCCGGTTGCCATCCTCGACGAGCTGGCGCGGTCGTTCGCACGGATGGAGGAGGCGCGGTCGGGCGCCCGCTTCAACATGCCGGAGGTCAAGCCGGGCGCTTTCTATCGACTGTTCGGCGGCGACGAATTGATGGTCACGATCGAATATGTCGCCGGCCCCGCCAATGTCGAGGTGTTCAGCCAAGCGCTGGGCTCGGCGGTTACCGGCATCCTGTGCCCCGACATCCGCGAGCAATTGCTCCGCAACCGTTCGCACATCCTGATCAATGTCTCGCACGGGGTGCTCGGCCATTCGCCCGAGATCCTGGCGATGCTGCAGCAGATGAATTACCCGATGGCGGGTCAGTCGCTGGCGCAATTCCAGCGTCGGCTCGATGTGTGCGCCCTGATCGCGCGGATGGCGGGCGACCTCGCCCCGGCGCAGGTGGTTCATTGGTGCCAGAGCAACCAGCTGCTCCCCGGCGACAAGTTCGAGATTGTTGCCGCGAGCTCG
>JANNDN010000230.1:0-1695 GCA_031387795.1 Sphingomonas sp. | reverse complement strand
AATCTGTGGTTCATCCGCGGCCATCCCTTGAGCGCCTCCTTCGCCCAGGACGTCACCTCGAGCCCCTTCATGCTGAGCCAAATCGCCTTCCTGATGTTCGTGCTGGCGACGGCGCCGGTGGCGTGGCGGGCGGCGGCGACGAGAACCGCTGCCGTCAATGCACTGCCCGGTTAGCGATCATGCCCGCTTTGGGTGGAAAGCGGACACTGGCGAGATGGTGCCCATCACGCTACCTTTGCTGTTGCGAGGAACGACAAAAGGAGGGGCCAATGACGAAATCTTTGTTGCTCATGTCTGTCGCGGCGCTGCTGCAGCCCGCGTGCCAGGTAAGCGAGAATTCGGCGAACGACGCCGCCGGAGTGAATGGAAGCGCCGCTGCCGACACTGGCGCGGATGAACAGGCAATCCGCGGGCAAGTCGATCGCTGGCATCAGCTCATGAAAGCCAAGGATGCTGCCGGCATTGCGGCACTCTACACTGAAGACGGCGCGGTGATGCCACCCAACGCGCCGATCGGCAAAGGACGCGCGGCGATCGAGCAGGCCTGGGCATCGATGTTGCGGACGCCCGGCTTCGATCTGACCATCGCTCCGGAGCAGATCCTTGTGTCATCGTCGGGTGACATGGCGCTCGATCGTGGGACGTATAGTCTCAAGATTGCGCCCGGCGGCACTCCGCAGACCGACACCGGCAAGTACGTCGTCGTCTGGCGGAAGATCGGGAGCGAGTGGAAAGCGGCTGCGGACATCTTCAACAGTGATCTGCCCGCCAGCGGAGGTTAGCGGCCCGGGGCGCCGTACCGTTTGCGAGAGGCCTGCCGGCCATCCTCGAGGGCTGTCGGCAATACTCAACCAGCTTTGATTGCGCGCCGGTTGCGCATTGCGCTTCGGATAGCCACCCTCCGCCGACTGATTTTGGAGGGGATCACCATGCACCACAGCGTCCATATCGGCGGGCGCGTCCGCCGCGTGACTGCGTTCGCCGCGCGCCGGATCGCCGCCGCCGCTCTGCTCGGCGCGACCCTAGCCGTCCTGGCCGGGTGCGCAGCCGCCGACCCCACCCCGGCCGGCGACAGCGCGCGCTCCGTCGCCATCGGCAGCGGCCGCACGATGTACCTCATTTGCCGCGGCAGCGGCTCGCCCACGGTCGTCCTTGTCAGCGGCCTCGGCGAGCGCGCCGACAATTGGGATCTCACGGTCGACGAGAACGCGTCGGCTCGCGCCGTCTTCCCGCAGGTCGGGCGCTTCACCCAGGTCTGCGCCTACGACCGGCCGGGCACCGAGACGACGACCGCCGCCGGCCGCGAAGAGAGCCGGTCGACGCCGGTGCCGCAGCCCACGTCCGGCTCGGCCGCGGGCGCCGACCTCGCCGCGATGCTCGCCGCCTCCGGGGAGCCGGGCCCCTATGTGCTCGTCGGCCACTCCTACGGCGGCGACATCGTCCGCCTGTACGCCGCCGCGCACCCGAAGGAGGTCGCCGGGCTCGTGCTGGTCGACGCCCTCAGCGAAGACCTCCCCACTCGCCTCACTCCCGAGCAATCGGCCGACCTCGAGCGGCTCAACAGCCCGGCGACTCAAGGCCGGCCGCCAGGCGCCGAGCAGTTCCGGTTCGATGTCGTGTTCCCCGAGCTGCGCGCCATCACGTCGAGCCCCGCGGTGCCGGGCGTCGTCCTCACCGCCGACCGCAAGATCATCT
>JANNDN010000169.1:0-2609 GCA_031387795.1 Sphingomonas sp. | reverse complement strand
ACATGCTCAAGACCAACGACAATCCCAACGGCGTCCCGCAGGAGGTGTTCGACGGGATGACCAAGGCGATGAAGGACGACCACAAGGCGTTTTTTACCGGCTTCTTCAAGGACTTCTACGGCGTCGGCTTCATGGAAAAGCCGGTCAGCAAGGAAGTGCTCGACGACAGCTGGCGGCAGATGTCGATGGCCAGCATCCACAACATCCTGAAGGCGGCGGAAGCGTTCGCGACGACCGATTTCCGCCCCGATCTTGCCAGTTTCGGCGACGTGCCGACGCTCGTCATCCACGGCGACAAGGACCAGACGGTCCCGATCAACGCCTCGGCACACGAGGTCGCGCGGGCCATCCCCAATGCCCGATTGATCGAATATAAGGGCTCCGCGCACGGCCTGCTCGAAAGCGACAAGCATCGGCTGATCGGCGATCTCGTCGGCTTCCTCATCGACGTGGCGGACGAAAAGACCCACCAGTCGCATCATGAGCGTGAACTCAGCGACTAGGCTCGCGGCGGCGCCCGAAAGTCCTTTATCGAGCCAAAGCGGCTGCTAGAGCACCGCCATGGCCACGATCCGTCCGCGCTCGGCACTGCGCGAATTCCTGACCAGCGAAGCCGGCGGAGGCCTGGTCCTGATCGCGGTTGCGGCGCTGGCGCTTCTGGTCGCCAATTCCGCGCTCGCTCCGACCTATTTCGCGGCGCTCGAGGCCGAAGTCGGGCCGCTCAGTGTCCTGCACTGGATCAACGACGCGCTCATGGCCGGTTTCTTCCTGCTCGTCGGGCTCGAGATCAAGCGCGAGCTGCTCGACGGGCAATTGTCGAGCTGGTCGCGGCGGGTTCTGCCCGGAATCTGCGCGGCGGGCGGAATGCTGGTCCCGGCGCTGATTTACATCGCGGTCCAGAGCGGCGACCCGCAGACCCTGCGCGGCTGGGCGATCCCCGCCGCCACCGACATCGCCTTCGCGCTCGGCATTCTGGCGCTGCTCGGGAAACGCATTCCGATCTCGCTCAAGGTATTCCTGACCGCGCTGGCGATCATCGACGATCTCGGCGCGGTGCTGATCATCGCCATCTTCTACACGTCCGATCTCGCCCTCGGGTGGCTCGCCGCGTCGGGCGCGGCCTTGACCGCGCTCATCCTGCTCAACCGCGCGGGCGTAATGCGGCTTGCGCCTTATCTCCTGCTCGGCGCCTTGTTGTGGGTCTTCATCCTCAACTCAGGCGTCCATCCGACCCTTGCCGGGGTCGCCTTGGCGCTGACCATTCCGCTCACCCGCTCCCCGGGCCGGCCCGATGCCGAAGAATCGCCGCTGCACCGCCTTGAACATGGCATTCACCCATATGTCGCGATGCTGATCGTGCCGCTGTTCGGCTTCGCCAACGCCGGCGTGTCGCTGGCCGGGGTCGGCTGGTCGAGCCTTGCCGAGCCGGTTCCGCTCGGCATTGTCGCGGGGCTCTTCCTCGGCAAGATGATCGGCGTGTTCGTCCCCGCCTGGGCAGTGATCCGCCTGGGCCTCGCCGACTGCCCCGAGGACGCGACCATGGCACAGATGTTCGGGGTCTCGATCCTGTGCGGGATCGGCTTCACCATGAGCCTGTTCATCGGCCTCCTCGCCTTCCCCGGCGCGGCGCACCTCCAGGATATGGTCAAGCTTGGCGTACTCGGCGGGTCGATAGTGTCGGCGCTTGCCGGGCTCGCGGTCCTCAGGATGGTCGGCGCGGAACCCCGTCACGAGGAACGGCGACTTAGGGCGAAAGGACAGTGACCATGATCCCCGAACCGCTACGGCTCGCAGACTTTCGCAATTACTGGATCGCGCGGCTGGCGGGGACCATCGCCCAGATGGCGATGGTCATCGTCATCGGCTGGCAGGTCTATGACATTGCCCGCCAGACGATGAGCGTCGGTGATGCCGCCTTCCAGCTGGGCCTGATCGGGCTGGTCCAGTTCGTGCCCTTGTTCGTGCTGACTCCGATCAGTGGGTGGGCCGCCGACCGCTTCGACCGCCGGCAAATCGCCAGAGCGATGGTACTGCTCGAAATGGCCTGCGCCGCGATCCTTTTTTGGGTGACGTGGAGCGGACACGTTGGCTTGCCGATCCTGTTCGCGATTGCCGCGCTGCTCGGCGTCGCGCGCGCCTTCGCCGGCCCCGCGCTCGGGGCGCTGGCACCCAATCTGGTGCCGCGCGACCTGCTGCCGCGGGCGATCGCTCTGAGTTCGACCGCCTGGCAGGCCGGTGCCATCGCCGGCCCGGCGATCGGCGGATTGCTGTACGACGTCGATCACTGGCTGCCCTACGCCATCAGCACAATGCTGTTCGTTTTCTCCGCGGTCTGCCTCTTCCTGATCGGGCCGATCGCCCTCTCGACCATCGAACCCGGCCGCCCGATCCAGCGCATGATCGAGGGCCTGCGCTACGTCCGTCGCAACCAGCTGGTTCTAGGCGCAATCACGCTCGATCTGTTCGCCGTGCTGTTCGCGGGGGTGACCGCGATGCTGCCCATCTATGCCCGCGACATATTGTTCGTCGGCGCCCAGGGGCTGGGGCCGATGCGCGCCGCGCCGGCGCTGGGAGCGACGCTCACCGCAATCTATTTCTCGGTCCGGCCC
>JANNDN010000158.1:0-1752 GCA_031387795.1 Sphingomonas sp. | reverse complement strand
GGAGGGCTTATCGCCTTCATTTATAACCGGTTGGAGCCGCTCGACCGCCGTTGAAGACTGCTGATGAATAGGGGCCGGCCGGCAGAATAGCGCTAAAAGCTACGACCATTCGCAACATTGAACGATCCAATCGGCTAATGTCGGCGGTGGGTCGAATGCGAATACAAGGCACCGTTGTTCGCTAGGTAAGCAACCCCCTCAGTCGAACCGGTTCGATCGCGGGAAACCGGTTGGGGGCATGCGGCCGGCGGAGCCTCGGGCCGCGCGCCAAGGCGTGAGGTCGGGTTCGGTCCGGGTGCGCTTGCTCTCGCCGCCGAGCGCCCAGCTCAGCCCTTGGGCGGATTCGACCGTCCGGGCGTCGGCTAGCCCGCCGTCGCGGTAGCGCTGGAGCGTGACGCCCTGCCCGCGCGAGAGTTCGGGGAGGTCGGCGAGCGCAAACACCAGCAGCTTGCGATTGTCCCCAATCACCGCGACGCTGTCGTCGCCGGCCGCGATTGGGCGCACCACCGCGACCCGCGCCGACCCGCGCAGATTGACCAGCTGCTTGCCCTTGCGGGTTTCGGCCAGCGCCGCTTCGCCGCTGGTAACGAAGCCCTTGCCATCGGAGGCGGCGATCAGCAGCTTCGTGTCCCCGCGGACCGCGAGCAGCTGCACGATCTCGGTCTCGGCCTCCAAGTCGAGGAACAGCCGCACCGGCTCGCCGAAACCGCGCGCGCCGGGCAATTTGTCGCCAGCGAGCGCGTAGGACCTGCCGTTGGCCGCGAACAGAGCGAGCCGGTCGGTGGTCGACGCGTGGAAGTGGATGAAGGGCCCGTCGCCCTCGCGCCATTTGAGATCGGCGACCTGGTCGAGCTCGACATGGCCTTTCATCGCGCGGATCCAGCCGCGTTTGGAGAGGATGACCGTGATCGGCTCCTTCTCGATCATCGCCGACCAGTCGATATCGCGTGCCGCCGAAGCCTCCTCGATCGAGGTGCGCCGCTCGTCGCCATGGCGGTCCTTGAGCGCGGCGAGCTCGCGTTTGAGCCGGGTGCGCTGCCGCGCCGGGCTTTCGACCAGCCTGGCCAGCTCTTCGCGCTCCTTGCCCAGCGCATCGCGCTCCTTGGCGATCTCCATCTCCTCGAGCCGCCTGAGCTGGCGCAGCCTGAGGTTGAGGATCGCTTCGGCCTGGCGCTCGCTGAGCGCGAATTCGGCGATCATCAGCGGCTTGGGCTCATCCTCGGTGCGGATGATCTCGATCACCCGGTCGAGGTTGAGGAAGGCCTTCAAAAAGCCCTCGAGAAGCTCAAGCCGGTCGTCGATCTTGGCGATCCGGACGTGGCTCTTGCGGACCAGCACCTGCACCTGGAACTCGAGCCAGGCGAGCAGCGCCTGCTTGAGGCTCATGACCCCCGGGGTGCGCGTCGAATCGAGCACGTTGAGGTTGAGCGGGAAGCGGATTTCGAGGTCGGTGAGCTTGAACAGGCTCTCGCTCAGCACCTCGGGGTCGACGGTCCGCGCGCGCGGCTCGAGCACCAGCCGAACCGCCTCGTCGCTCTCGTCGCGAACGTCCGCGAGGATCGGCAATTTCTTGTCGGCGATCAGCCCCGCGATCTGTTCGATCAGCCGCGCCTTGGCGACGCCATAAGGGATTTCGCCGACCACCAGCCGCCAGCCGCCGCCCTTCTCCTTCTCGACCGCGATCCGCGCGCGGATACGGAACGAGCCTCGTCCGGTCGCATAAGCGGCGGCGATCGACTCGCGGCTGTCGAC
>JANNDN010000092.1:0-25803 GCA_031387795.1 Sphingomonas sp. | reverse complement strand
CGAACCGGCTCGATACCGCTTATGACGGCGATGAATGGAGCCAGCGGCTCGACGGCGCTTTTTCCCAATTGTTCGAGACCGAAGTCAAAGCCTTGTGGGTGACAACCGGCACCGCGGCCAATTGCCTTGCTCTCGCGGCTTTGTGCCCACCTTATGGCGCGATCCTGTGCCACCGCGACGCGCATATCGAGAATGACGAGGCCGGTGCGCCGGCGTTCTTCGGCGGCGGGAGCAAGCTGATGCTGCTCGACGGGCCCGGCGCGAAGGTCGATTCCGAGAGCGTCGACGCCGCCTGCGAGCGCATTCGCCCCGACGTCCACCAGGTCCAGCCGCGCGCGCTCAGCATCACCAACGCGACCGAATATGGCCTCGCCTATCGCGCGTCCGAGGTGGCCGCACTCGGTGTAGTCGCGAAGCGGCGCGGACTCGCTTTTCACATGGACGGCGCGCGGCTCGCCAATGCGGTCGCAACGACCGGCGAGAGCCTCGCCGATCTGACCTGGCGCGCGGGGGTCGAGGCGCTGTCGTTCGGGTTTGTCAAGAATGGCGGGCTCAATGCCGAGGCGCTGATCCTGTTCCACACCGACCTCGCCGAAGAAATCGCGGTCCGCCGCAAGCGCGCCGGGCATTTGCTGTCCAAGGGGCGGATGGCGGCGGCGCAGATTCTTGCCCTGCTCGAGGACGGGCTGTGGCTCGACAACGCCCGCGCCGCCAACGCCGCCGCGCAGACGCTCGCCAGGGCCGCGCCCGAGCGGCTGGTCTATCCGGTTGAGGCCAATGAGGTGTTCCTGAAGGTTAGCGCGGAGGAGGCCGCGTCCCTCCGCGCATTGGGCTTCGACTTCTACGACTGGGCGCCGGGCGAGATCCGGCTCGTCACCGCCTGGGACCAGCAGGGTGAGGCGGTCGAGCGGCTGGCGCAAGCGATCGCCAGCCTGTGAACGACGAGGGGCCGAGCCGCCGGACGGTCATATTCTCCTTCATCGCCTTCACGCTGATCTGGGGCGGGACCTGGATCGTCATCCGCGGGCAGATCGGGACGGTGCCGCCGCAATGGTCGGTCGCCTATCGTTTCATCATCGCCGCGATTGCGATGGCCTTGATCGCCAAGGCCCGCGGCCAGAGTTTGCGCCTGCCGCGGCGCTACTGGCCGGGGCTCGCCTTCCTCGGGCTGACCCAGTTCTGCATCAATTTCAACGCGGTCTATATCGCCGAGCTGTACATCACCTCGGGCGTGGTCGCGACGATGTTCGCTCTGCTTCTGATCCCCAGCAGCCTGCTCGGCTGGGCGATGCTCGGGCAGCGGCCGGGCCGCCGTTTCGTCGCCGGATCGGTGGTCGCGGTGGCCGGGATCGGGCTGCTTCTGCAGCACGAATTGGCGAAGGCAGGGACCAGCACCGAAGCGGTCCTCGTCGGCGCTGGTTTTACCCTCTTCGGAATGATCGGGGCGAGCCTCGCCAATGTCTTCCAGGCGCGGCCGGTGATGCGCCAGATCCCGCTGCTGGCGATGCTCGCCTGGTCGATGGCCGCGGGCGCCGCGATGGATGTCGGAATCGCGCTGGTCATTGCCGGGCCACCCACGATCGAGTGGAGCGCGGCCTATTGGGCCGGGCTCCTCTATCTCGCGCTCGCCGCCTCGGTGCTCGCTTTCATGCTTTATTATCCCGTGGTCCGCGCAATCGGCCCGGCCAAGGCGGCCTATTCCTCGATGGTCGTGCCGGTCATCGCGATGGGCTTTTCGACCGCGCTCGAGGATTTCCGCTGGACCGCGACGACCATCGCGGGCGCCGCGCTCGCGCTCGGCGGGATGGCAATCGCGATGAGCCGCAACCGCTCGAAGGTCGCCGCGCCCGACGCGGGCTAGCGCCTATTTCGCGGCGCGGGCGGCCAGATATTGCTCTTTGGTCAGCGGCGCGACGGCGGTGATGTTGCAGCGCTCGGTCCCCATCCCCGGGTCGGGCACGACGAAGCGCGCGTCATAGCCGTTGCAGACGAAATCGCCGCCCGAGGTGGTCTGGATTCCGACCCGCGTCTTCCAGTCGATATTGGGACAGGTGCCATCAGTGGTCAGCCGGTAATATTGGTTGGCGCCGGCCTGGATGTCGACGGTGCCGTCGGCATTGGCGTTGAAGCTGTTGACCGCGGACGCAAGGAAGCATTGGCGCGAGCTCTGCCCCGCCATTCCGGCCGTTCCCGGAGCATTGGTGCAACCGGCGGCGGTAACCGCGGTGACGAGCAGGGCGATGCTGGTCGGGCGCTTGAACATGACAATTCTCCCCTTGGCCATGGGCAATGCGCGACTCGCCGCTCCATGCCCGCTGCAATCATTCCACAACCGGCCCAAGAAGGAAATCGGGGGCGGAACCGGCGCATGGCCGGTTCGTTCGTTTCGCCAGTATAACAGCAGGGAGAGTTTTCATGGCCGACAATGACGGCGAACGGACAACTATTGTCGAAACCGGCGGCGGTGGCGGCGGCGGCGTCATTGCGGTGATCGTGCTGATCATCGCGGTGCTGGTGCTGCTTTACGTCTTCCGCGGTCAGCTTGGCCTTGGCGGCGACACCACCACGGTCCAGGTTCCCGACAAGATCGACGTAACGGTCAACCAGAACTAGGCGATCCGAACAACGACGGGCGCGGTCTCCTCCTGGGGGACCGCGCCCGTTTGTTTTTACGGCCGCATGGTTTAGGTCGCACTCGATGACCAACGCTCCTGAGTATCTGACCGGCCTCGGTAGCTATTTCGAGAGCGAAGCGGTCGCGGGAGCGCTGCCGAAAGGCCGCAACAGCCCGCAGCGGCCCGCCTTCGGTCTCTATGCCGAGCAGGTCTCGGGGAGCGCCTTTACCGCGCCGAGGACCGAGAACCGGCGCAGCTGGCTGTACCGGATGCGTCCGACCGCGGACCACCGACCGTTCGAGCGTTACGCCGGCGCCAACCTGTTCGCGCCCGGAACCGTCGATGACCCGCTGCCCCCCAACCGCTTGCGCTGGGACCCGCTCGGCGATCCGCCCGAAGCGACCGACTTCGTCGATGGCATGGTCACCATGCTCGCCAATCGCGACCCCGCCGACCTCGAGGGCGTCGCGGTGCATCTCTACCGCGCGTCGAAGAGCATGGAGCGGCGCGTGTTCGTCGATGCCGACGGCGAACTGCTGATCATCCCGCAAGCGGGCACGCTCGACATCGCCACCGAATTCGGCCGCATCGAGGTCGCGCCCGGCTCGGTCGCGCTGATCCCGCGCGGAGTGCGCTTTCGGGTCGCGGTCAACGGACCCTCGGCTGGCTATGTCGCGGAAAATCACGGCGCCCCGTTCCGGCTGCCCGATCTCGGCCCGATCGGTGCCAACGGGCTCGCCAGTCCACGCGATTTCGAAACCCCCGCCGCCTGGTTCGAGGACCTGGACGAGCCGACCGAGGCCATCCAGAAATCGCTCGGCCATTTGTGGACGACGACGCTCGACCACTCTCCCCTCGACGTCGTCGCCTGGCACGGCAATTACGCGCCGTGGCGCTATGATCTGTCGCGCTTCAACACCATCGGCTCGGTCAGTTTCGACCATCCCGATCCGTCGATCTTCACCGTGCTGACCAGCCCGAGCGACGTTCCCGGCCGGGCCAATGCCGACTTCGTTATCTTTCCGCCGCGCTGGATGGTCGCCGAGGATACTTTTCGCCCGCCGTGGTTCCACCGCAACGTGATGAGCGAGGCGATGGGGCTGATCGCGGGTGATTATGACGCCAAGGCCGAGGGCTTCGCACCGGGCGGACTGTCGCTGCACAATCTGATGAGCGGGCACGGCCCCGATCTCGACAGCTGGCGCAAGGCGAGCGAGGCGGAGCTAAAGCCCGCCAAGATCGAGGGGACGATGGCGTTCATGGTTGAAACCTGCTGGCCCTATCGCCCGACCCGCTTCGCGCTCGACCATTCGCAGCCCGATTACGACCAGGCCTGGACGGGCTTCCCGAAGGCGAAGCTGCCCAAAGGCGGGTTGTAATGAGCGCGACCGATCCGACCCTTGATCCGGCGCTCAGGAGCTGGGTGAAAAGCGCCAATGGCGGGGGCGATTTTCCGATCCAGAACCTGCCGCTGGGCATCTTCTCCGAGGATAAAGGCCGCCGCCGCCCCGGGGTTGCGATCGGCGACTTCATCCTCGATCTGCCCGCGCTCGCCGAAGCCGGCCTGCTCGAGGGCGATTGGCTTGGTGACCTTGCCCAACCGGTCCTCAACGGCCTGCTCGCGCGTGGCCACCGGGCCACGCGCGAACTGCGTGAGCAATTGTCGCAAATCCTCTCCGACGAGCGCTACCGCGACGACGTCGAGCCCGCGCTGATCGGGCACAGCGAAGTCCGTCTCCACGTCCCCTGCCTGGTCGGCGACTACACCGATTTCTACGTCGGCATTCATCACGCGACCAATGTTGGCAAGCAGTTCCGGCCCGACAATCCGCTGCTTCCGAACTACAAATATCTTCCGATCGGCTATCACGGCCGCTCGAGCTCGATCCGCGCGTCTGGGGAGGATGTCATCCGCCCCAATGGCCAACGCAAACCACCCGATGAGGATGTGCCGACCTACGGCCCCAGCCGCCGGCTCGATTACGAGCTCGAACTCGGGCTGTGGGTCGGGCGCGGCAACGAGCTTGGTTCGCCGATCCCGATCGGTGAGGCGGGCGAGCATATCGCGGGCTATTGCCTGCTCAACGACTGGTCGGCGCGCGACATCCAGGCGTGGGAATATCAACCGCTGGGGCCGTTCCTGGCCAAGAATTTCCTGACCAGCGTCAGCCCGTGGGTGGTCAGTCCCGACGCGCTCGCCCCGTTCCGCTCGGCGGTGGCGCCCAGGCCCGCGGGCGACCCCGCGCTGCTGCCTTATCTCGACGACGCAGCCGACCGCGCGGGCGGAGCGTTGGCGATCCAGCTCGAGGTGTCGCTGACGACGGAGGCAATGCGCGCCGCGGGGACGCCGCCGCATGTGCTGTCGCGCGGCGCGGCCAATTCGGCGATGTACTGGAGCGCGGCGCAGATCGTCACCCAGCACACCGCCAACGGCTGCAACCTTCAGCCGGGCGACCTCATCGGCACCGGGACGCTGTCGACCGCGGAGGCGACCGGCCTCGGCTCGCTGATGGAGATCAGCCAAGGCGGCAAAGCTCCGCTGACGCTGGCCGGCGGCGAGACCCGCAGCTTTCTCGAGGACGGCGATGAAGTTACGCTACGCGCCTGGTGCGAGAAGGATGGCGCGGTCCGCATCGGCCTCGGGGAGTGCGTCGGCCGGGTGGTGCCAGCACCTTCAGTCTAGCGGATTGCCGGGCCGCTCGTTGTCCCAGATCATGTGAATGATCCGCCAGCCGTGCTCGGCATGATTGAACAATTGGATCGAGTTGATCCCGCGGCGTTCAACATCGGCTTCGTCGGGGGAAGTCCGCGCTTCATAGTGGCTCCAGACGTGCGCCATATTGCCGAAACGGTCGATCCGCCGCTTGGTCTCGATCTCGTAAAAGGGGTTGGCGGCAAAGAACGGGGTCGTGTTCGCCGCATAATCGTCGAGGCTCATCGCCAGCATTTGCGGCCGGCCCTCATCGTCGATCCACGTCCGCACCTGCCGCGCTTCGGGCAGGAAGCAATTGGCCTGCCGCGACCAGTCGCGGGGGCCCGCGGGGCCGGAGATCGAGGCGTACATTTCGTCGACCGCCGCGCCGATTTCCTCATCGTCCGTCATGTCTGATCCTCCCTCGGGGTTCAACTAAACCGGCGCCGTTGAGGAGCCGAGACCTTTTCGACGAGCAGCCCGGCCTTGCACTCGGACGGCCAAGCCTGTTTATCCGCGCCTCTGTGGGGACATTCGAATGACCAATCCGTTCGCGGTAATCGGCGGCGGCATTTCGGGGGCCGCGCTCGCCTATCGGCTGGCGCGTTCGGGCCGGTCGGTAATCGTGATCGACGATGGCCGTCCGGGGCGGGCCACGGGCTGGACCCCGGGCGGGATCAATCCGCTCCACGGCCCCGGCTTTCCCGACATCACCGGCGGCTATTATCGCGACGCTTATCGCCTCCATTGCGCGCAGCAAGCCGAGGTCCAGGCCGCATCGGGGATCGATTTCGCCTGGCATCCGGTCGACCGCTTGTTCCTCGCCGCGGACGAGCGCCAGGCCGAAGCGACCCGCGCTTTCACGCAGCATTATGAAGCGCTCGACGGCTTCCGGGCGCGGTGGCTGGAGCCGGCCGAGATCGCCGCTTGGGACGACCGCGTTAGCGAGCAATGGGTCGGCGGGCTGCTCACCGGCGGCAATCTCCGCCTCGACGCCGAGCGCTATCGCCTCGCGCTGCTCGCCGCGGCGGCCAAAGCGGGGGCGAGGGTCGTCACCGCCACTCTCGCCGCCGTCGAATCGCGCGCGGACATAATCGTCGCCATCGACTGGGGGGAGGGGCCGCTGAAGGTCGACGGCCTGTGCATGGCCGCCGGTTTCTGGGCCGGCACCGATGTTGAAGGATGGGAGCCGGGCGCGGTCGTGCCGATCGCTCCGGTCTCGGGCGACCTCCTCATGGTCCGCTCGGCCGACCCGCTCCCGCTGGCCGACATCAGCAGCGGCCTCACCGCCATCTATCGCCACGATCAGGATCTTTTCTGGATCGGCGGGACCGTCCGCCGCGACGGCCCGATCGGAGCGATCACCGCGGACGCAGAGTGCGATCTGATTGTCGGCGCGGCCTCACTCATGCCCGGCTGGACCAATTACAGCATCGTCGGCCGTTCCTCCGCGGCGCGGCCGACGAGCGCCGACAATCTGCCCGTCGTCGGCCGGGCGCCGGCCTATGAGAACGGCTGGATCATCAACGGCTTGGGCGGTAAAGGCGTGCTTCTTTCTGTCTGGGCCGCGGACGCGATCGCCCGGATGCTCGAGGCCGGCGGCGACCTTGCGGAATTTGCTCCGGTCGCTCCGGGCCGATCGATTGGGTAACAATGGCTGAGAATTTCACACTCGAATGCGCCGATTGCGGGACCGTGCAGAGCGATGTCTATGCGTCGGGGTGCGGCGCTTGCGGCGGGCTGATCGAGGCGCGTTTCGATCTGGGCCGGGTGCGGCTGCGCGACAGCGACGACCCGCACCAACGTTATGTCGACCTCATCCCGGTCCGCGACGAGGGTCTGCTCGCGCCGGGCGTCCGCACCCGCAGCGTCCATGCCAAAAGCCTCGGGCGGCGCTACGGGCTCAACAACCTCTGGCTCAAGGACGAGACCGAGAATCCGACCGGGACGACCAAGGACCGGATGGCCGCGGTCGCGCTGCCGTTTCTCTATGAAGGCGGAGTGCGCCATTTCTGCGCGTCGTCGACGGGCAACAGTTCGACCGGCTACGCCCAGGCGATCGGGCATATCCCCGACATGCAGATGGAATTGTTCACTGCCGAGGATTTCAAGGATCGGGTCCATTACGCGCCGACCGATCAGGTCCGCCACCACATCCTCAAGGAAGCGAGCTTCGTCGACGCCGGCGATTTCTCGACCATCTATGCCGAAAGCCATGGCTTCACCGCCGAGCGAGGCTTCTTCAACCTCGGCCGCCGCGAGGGCTTGAAGCTGCCGTGGCTCGAGGCGCTCGAGCAGGTCTCGCGCTCGATCGACTGGTACGTCCAGGCGGTGTCGAGCGCGATGGGGGTTCACGGGGTCGACAAGGCCGCCAAGGAAGCGCTCCACCTCGGGCTCGCCGACAAGGTGCCGAGCCTGCTGTGCGCGCAGCAGATGAGCTGCCGGCCGATGGTCCAGGCGTGGGACGAGGGCAGCGACAAGATCCTGCCGCATCACATCGTCAAGCGCCCGCACGGCATCGCCGAGGCGATCCTGCGCGGCAACCCGAGCCGGGTCTATCCGATGATCCGCGCCATCACGATCGCGAGCGGGGGGACGATGGTCGCGGTCGATGACGGCGAGATTCGCGCCGCTCAGGCGCACGTGCTCGAAGACGAGGGGATCGCGATTTGCCCGGCTGCCGCAACCGCGGTCGCGGCGCTCGCCAAGCTTGCCCAGTCGGACGATGCGCTCGCCGACCAGACCATCCTCGTGAATTTGACCGGCAGCACCCGCGAGCACGCGACCCCGGCGCCGATCGATCATTGGTGGCAACGCGACGGCGACCAATGGGTGCCCGCGGGCCAGTCGGCCGAACCGCTGCGGACCGGCGCCGCCTGAACGAACCCGTCGGGCTCAGTCCGCTGCTGCCGGCTTTTCGACTGATCGGCCTTTCGCCGCGGCCTGGGCGATGTGGGCGATCGACTTGCGGATGGCGTCGGCGAATTGCTGATTGTCCGGGGTCAGCATTTCAAGGTGCTCGCCGTCGATCATGAACACGTGCGCACTCTCGCCGAACAGCCTGCGGACAGCGGCGGCGGTGCGCCAGCGCTCGAAGGTGGCGATGACGATCGAGCGGACCTTGGGGATGTGCAAGTCATAGGCCCGCAGCGCGTCTTCGATCGCCCGGGCGACCTTCATCGCGGCGCCGAGCGTGCCTTCGTCGGCGAGGTCCAAATTCCACTCGCCCACGCCTGCACGCTTTTTCAGTGTGTGCAGCAGAATGAAGTCAGGGACCTCCTTGACGTGCCGGAAATTCGGGACCGGTGGATCGATCAGCAGCGGCAGATAGGCCCGGTCCCCCTGCTTGAGGAGCAGCGTGAGCATTTCGAGGGTGATGTAGCAGCCGGCGCATAGCCCGCCGAGGAAATAGGGACCCTGCGGCTGAACCGTCTTGATCGCGGCGACATATTCGGCGGCCATTGCTTCGACCGTGGGGTGCGGCTCCTGCTGGCCGTCGAGCCCGCGCGCCTGGAGCGCGTAGAAGGGTTGATCCTTGCCCAGTAGGTCAAGGAAGCGCGGGCCGACATGCGCCTGGCCGCGGCGGCCGTGAACCATGAACAATGGCGGCGCACTGCCCTCGGTCCGGACCGGGAGAAGGACCGGGAAATCGTCGCGATCCTCGGTGCTGGTCCGATCCAGCCAGGCCGCGACCCCGCGCACCGTTGCGTCTTCGTGGAGCCGCGAAAACTGGCGCCCGAACGCTTCGGAGGCGAGCAATTGCAGGTCGACGAGTTTCAAAGAATCGCCGCCGAGCAGGAAGAAGTCGTCGTCGCGCCCGACCGCGGGCACGTCGAGCATTTCGGAGAAGAGCGCGGCGACCTTCTCCTCGGTCTCCCCCTCGGGCGGGGCGTAACCGGGGCGGTAGCGAACCTGCGCGAGGTCCATCGCCTCGAGCGCCTTGCGGTCGATCTTCGATGTCGCGGTCTTGGGGAATGAGTCGAGGAAAATATACCCGCTCGGCAGCATGTAGGCGGGCAGCGCGTCGCCGAGCCGCTTGCGGATTTCGCCGGCCTCGGCCGTCACGCCGTCAGCGAGTGTTACGAACGCGAGCAGCTCGCGCGCTTCCTCGCCCGCGTCGATCCTCGGCAACACGACCGCGCCGGTCACGCCGGGGCAATCGTGAAGCGCGGCTTCGACCTCGGCGAGATCGACCGCCTGGCCGCGCAGCTTGATCCGTGATCCCGAGCGGCCGATGAAATGGAGATTGCCGTCGCTATCGATGAAGCCGAGGTCGGCGCTGGTGAAGCGCCGCCAGCCGGGGCGTCCGGGCACGTCGGCAAAGGCTTCGGCATCAAGCTCGGGGCGACCGAGATAGCCGGTCGCGACATGCGGGCTAGAGATGGCGATCGCGCCGGTTTCGCCCGGTTCGGCCGCGCTGCCGTCCCCGCGCACGATCGCGATCTCGAGCCCTTTGGGCGGCTTGCCGACGGGAAGTCCGCCCTCGGCCTGCTCCTGCTTTTTGGTCACGGCCAGGCTGGCGATGAACGAGGCCTCGGTCGCGGCGAGGCGGTTGAGGATCAGGCAATCCTTGCCGAAATGGGGCCGCATCCGCGTAACATCGCTGCCGAACAGCATTTCACCTGCGAGATCGACAACCCGCACGGTGTCGAACTTTCGCTCGGGGCCGATCGCGCCGGTCAGCCCGCGGATCGCCGTCGGCACGGTGTGGAGCAGGGTCAGCCGCTCCGCTGCGATCCACTCCGCCATCGCTGCGAACGTCTGGTCCTTGAGTTCGAACGCGCACAGCTTCGCGCCGGTGAACAGCGCCCCGTAAATGTCCATGTTCGAGGCGCTGGCGCCATGCGCGAACAGCCAGGAAATCGGGTCGCCGCGGCGGATTCCCATCGTCTCGATATAGCAATCGACGAAATAGATCAGGTTGCGGTGAGTCTGGCACACGCCTTTGGGAACCCCGGTCGAACCCGAGGTGAAGGACACGTAGAGCAGGCTGTCGGGCGTCACCCCAAGACCGGCGATCGTGCTCTTCTCATATTCAGGCTGGAGCGTGTTCACCGCCAGCAGCGGACACCCCTTGGGCGCGATCCGGCGCGCGCGTTCGGTCAGCACCGATTCGGTCAGTACGATGATCGGCGCGACCTCGCCGATAATCTGCCGGAGCCGCTTCTCGGGGTCGTTGGAGTCGAGCAGGACGTAAGCGTGGCCCGAGGCGGCGACCGCCAACATCGCGGTCATCGCGGTGACCCGGTCGGCGGCGAGAATCGCGACCAGTCCCGGCTCGGTTCGATTGAGAGCCGCGATCCGGTTTAGTACGACCCGTGCGCGTGCGTGCAGCTCGCCATAGGTCAGACTGGCTGCTCCAGAGGTGAAAGCGAGATCGTCGGGCTGTGCCTCCGCGATCGCCGCGAAGCGTTCGAAGACAGTTTGGGGAAGGGCCGCGGGTGTTGCGGTCGTACGACTGGCCATGACCAGTGCACCTAAGCGCCGCGGCGATCCTTAGGCAATGTGCTTGAACGAAGGTGGTGCCGCTTACAGGACTCGAACCTGTGACCCCATCATTACGAAGGCAATGGTAGCCGTTTGGGAAGCTCCTATTTTACAGCGGTTTAAGATCATGTCCTAGGCGTCGGGGCTGCCTTTCCCAAAGAGGACCCAAACACACCGAAGTTCTCGTTTTTGGCGTTTGCCTTGCAGAAGCACTTTGGCTCAGTCGGATTCCGCTTGGTGACCCCGTGAGGACCCACGGACGGCCGGGTCAAATGTTCGCCATGGCTGGAAAGCAGACGTCAAACCCCCGACGATGCAAGGCTGTCCTTATTGCGCCGGAGAGCGCGCGCCGAAGCCTGACAGCAGCGACGTCACGATCCGGCCAAGAGCTTCAATGGCATAGCCCCCTTCCATGACGATGGCCGTGGGAATTTCGAGCACCCCGGTGCGTGACCCGATCAAGGCGTAATCCTCTTCGCGAAGTTCGAAATAGGAGATCGGGTCGTCTTCAAAAGTGTCAGCGCCGAAGGAGAGCACTAGCAGATTGGTCTCGTGCTTCACGATCGCTGCGCATGCGATTTCGAGTGCCTCCAGATACGCTTTAATCTGCGTTCCGCGGGGTAAGGGCAGGTTGAGCGTCTTGCCCTCTCCCGCGTCGATGCCGCGCTCATCGGCATGACCCCAGAAGAAGGGATAGTCCATCACCGGGTCGGCGTGGATCGACGCGAACAGGACGTCCCCGGAATCGAGGAAGATGTCCTGGGTGCCGTTGCCATGATGATAGTCGATGTCGAGGATCGCGACCCGCCGCCCGTGACGCACCGCTTCCGCCGCGGCAATCGCCGCGCTGTTGAGGTAACAATAGCCGCCAAGATAGTCTCGGCCCGAATGATGTCCGGGTGGCCGGCACAAGGCAAAGGCGACGGGCTGCGCTTTCTCGAGCACTGCGGCGACCGCGCTCAGCGCGGCTTGGGCGCTCCAATAAGCGGCGCTCCAGGTTTCAGCGGTAATCGGCGTCGCCGCATCGAAACTGTACCGGCCCAAGCGCGCATCGATGCGATCGAGCCGTAAGTCGCGCCTTCGGACCACGGGCCACGTATAGCCAATCGCATCGCCGCTTCTGCCTGCATTCAGCCAAGCCTCGTGCGCTGAGCGCAGGAACTCGACATAATCGGCAGAGTGGACGCGGAGGATTGGCTCCAGCCCATGATCCTCTGCCGGCCGATGTACCGCGAACTGCTCCAAGATGATCTCGGCCCGCGCCGACTTCTCGGCATAGTCGGCCCAGCTCCCGTTATGCAGCTCCAGCGCGGGCTGGTGGGCGAGCTGACGCGGATCGAAGAACACCGGAATCGCGTGCGAGGGCGCTGCCATGCAGCCTGATCGCACCCCGCCCGAATGTCCGCAATGGGTGGAAAGCTGACATTAGCCGGATCCGATCGAATGACCCCCCATCTGCCGGCAGTATGCTTCCTCCGCTATTGTGAGGCAAACCAGCCCATTGGATCATGGCCGCGAGCGATTCCATAAGCGATGCCGAATGCACTCGCCGCAACCGCCAGCAGGACAAGCCGCCCCGACCGTCGCGTGACGCCGGGCGAAAGAGCTTTCCAGCCCGCTATGAAATAAATCCCAACGAACGCCAGCTTCACCGTCAGCCAATGGTTGGCGAACAGCTCGGCGGGAAGCATGGTGAGGAGCATCGTCGCTGCGGTCAGGACTGTTCCGTCGATCGTCCACCCGAGCAGTCGGATCGGCCAGGCAAAAGGCCACCGCATACCCCCAAGCAGCGCCAGCCCGCGAATGATGAGCCATGCACCGCTAAGACTGATTGCGGCAATGTGGACCGCGCGGATCACGGGGTAAAATTCAAGCATTGGTCATGTAACCGCTACGCCCGCGAAGCAGGATGGCCGATGGTAAAAGAGGGAGATCCCCACCGGCCAAAGGTTCATTCGGCCGGAACCGCGACAGCCTTCTTGCCGGGCGTGTCGAGGTTAATGTTCGCCAGCGAGCCATGCTCTTGGATGGGCCACAACCATTGCCGCGCCACGAACCAGGCCAGCAGAAGCGAACCCGCGGCGAAGGTTAGGTCACCCGGCATACGCATCCACACCAGCAAATGAATAAGCGGCTTGTTCATAAAATCGGCTGACCGGGCGAAAGCATAGCCATGCTCGAACGCGGCCTGCAGCTGAAGCACGCCCAACGGCAGCAAGGTCAGCAGGGCCATCAAAGCGAGGCCGATGTTGAAGCACCAGAAACTGGCTTTCAGCCAACCCTGGTTCCACACCATCTGCGGCCTCAAACCCCGCAGGCAGAACAGCATCAGACCAATGCCAAGCATACCATAGACGCCAAACAAGGCGGTATGGCCGTGCAAAGGGGTGAGATTGAGACCCTGCATGTAATAAAGCGCGATCGGCGTGTTGATGAGGAAGCCGAACAGACCCGCCCCGACCAAGTTCCAGAAGCTAACACCGAGGAAGAACATGATTGGCCAGCGATAGCGCTCCATCCACGGCATCGCACGGCTGTGACGCCAGGTCTCCATCGCTTCCAGCCCGATCAGCGCCAGCGGCACGACTTCGAGCGCGGAAAACGATGCGCCAAGCGCCACGCCGGCCATCGTAGTGCCAGCGAAATAGAGGTGGTGGAACATCCCCAATATTCCGCCGGCCAGATACACACACGTAGCGAACAGTACGTTGATGGTTGCTGTCTTGCCCCGAACCAGTCCGAGCTTGACGAACAGGAAGCTAATGACGGCAATCGCGAACACCTCGAAAATGCCTTCGACCCAAAGATGAACCACCCACCAGCGCCAATATTCGACCTGAGAGAGATGACTATGCGAACCCCACATCAGGCCGGCGCCGTAGAAAAGTCCGATGGCGATGGTCGAAATGAACAACAGCCCGACGATCGACGACATATCGTCCTTGCGCTGGATCGCCGGCCACAACGCCCGACCCACCAGGACCAGCCACAGTAGCAGGCCGACGAACAGGAAGGACTGCCAGAAGCGCCCGATATCGACATATTCCCAGCCCTGGTGGCCGAACCAGAAATTGGTCGCCAAGCCCATCTTCTGCATCACTGCCAGCCACTGACCGGTGAAGGCTCCGACAACGATCACCAACAAGGAGACAAAGAGAAAATTGACTCCGAGACGCTGGAACTTCGGTTCATGCCCTGAGATCGCAGGAGCGATATACAGCCCAGTTGCTAGCCACGCGGTGGCTATCCACAGGACGGCGAGCTGGGTGTGCCAGCTGCGCGTCAGGCTGTAAGGTAGCCAGTCGGAGAGGTTAAAGCCGTAAAGATGCTGCCCTTCGACCTGATAGTGAGCGGTCGTCGCTCCGAGCGCGATTTGGACCAGCATTAATGCGATCACCAACCAAAAATATTTGGCTGTAGCCTTCATTGATGGAGTGAGTGGCAGCCCTTTGAGCGGGTCGGCCTTTGGCGGCGCGACCTTCTCTTCCTGACTGTGCCAGCCGGCATAGTGCCAGCCGAGCAACGCGATCCCAGCGATCATGAACAGGATCGAAAACATCGACCACATAAACGTGCCCGCAGTCGGGCCGTTGCCAATCAACGGCTCATATGGCCAGTTGTTAGAATAGGTCACCGTGTCGTTCAGCCGGTTGGTGCCCACCGCCCATGCAGTCCAGAAAAAGAAAGCGTTGAGCGAAGCGCGTTTGCTCGGGTCTGGAACCGTATTTTCCTTCATCGCATAGGCTATGCGCAACGGCCGGCTCGCGGGATCGGCGGAAAAAAGGCTGTCGTAATGGGAGGAGACTGTCTTTATCGCGGCGGCCCTTGCATCGCTGATGATCAATGTGCCGCTCGCACGGTCAAAGCTATTGGCTCGGAATCCGGCGCGCATTTCGGCTAAGAGCGCCGCCCTAGGGCTGTCAGCAAGCTTCTCGAAAGTGCCTTGTCCGCCGGCCTTGGCATCAAGCTGGGCGATGGTTTCGCGGTGCAGCCAGTCGGCCGACCAGTCGGGTGCTACCAGCGCGCCATGACCCCAGATCGAGCCGAGTTGCTGGCCGCCAAACGATTGATAGACTTGCTGGCCGCGTTCGATGTCGGCACGCGTGAAAATTGTCTGCCCACTGGTCGTGACAACCCGTTCCGGGATCGGCGCGGTCGTTCGCATGAGATCGGCGCCGAGCCACAGCATGACAGCGAAGCCGGCGACAACGATTGCCGCAAGGCCAAACCATAATCTCCGCGTCGTCGACATGCCCCGTACCCCTTTCGATCGACTGAGATGAGACCGTTACGAACGCCGACGACGCCAATCAGAATCGCCACGATAAAATATGAAATCTAGAATCTTCGATTATCGGGCTGGCCTGGGAAATGCAATATATGATACTCATCTTTAGTGAGATTGTCCGCACAGACCGATTTTGCGTTACGTGCGCTGATGTTTCTTGCGGCCAAGCCCGGTCATCATTCGATTGCCGAGATCGCCGAGGGCTACGGGATTTCAAAAAACCACTTAATGAAGGTGGCGCAACGCCTCGTAGCCGAGGGCTTTGTAAACAGCCTTCGGGGGCGCGGCGGCGGTCTCGTGCTGGCGCGAGATGCCAATGACATCAATGTCGGTGCAGTGGTTCGAACGATCGAGAGTTTCGGCGCCTTTGTGGAATGTTTCCAACCCCTCGGAAGGGGATGCGTAGTCACACCCGTATGTGGGCTTAGACATGCCCTTGCCGGCGGCCTCGACGCCTTCCTCGACCATCTTGATCAATTCACGGTTGCTCAGCTGGTTCCCGACCCAGCGGCCTTTCAGGCAGCTCTGAACGAAGCAAAATCCCCATTGGAATTCCGCAACCCGGAGCACGGGGGCTAGCGATCGCGAAAGCTAATCAGGCAGTCCGAGCGGGCGGACGGAATGACCGCCTTCGGAAGGTAGCAGGGCCGAATTCCATAACCGATATGTTCGCTAAGGCGCCGTGACGTAATGTCCGCATGGTGTCGCTTCGGCGGACAGATTCACCAGGTCGTAGTCAAAGGCCATCACCCGCCCCAAATTGCTGCGTAGCTCCAGGTTCTCGATGTTGCGCAGCTCCTGCGCCCCGAAGATTTTGGCTAAATCCGGCCCCATGGGGTCAGGGCTTGCCGTCGAGGCGCGGGCCAAACAACATTGGACCGTAAGTCCAGAGGAACAGCACGAAAGCGCCGATCCACGCCGCGCCCGCGACCTCCATGCCAATGCGATAATCGATCAGCTGCAACGGTGCGGACACCCGAAGCACGGCTCCAACGGTCACTAGAATGTAGCAGAGGACAGTCGGCATATTCGCCCGCAGTTCTCGCCCGGTGTGACCGAGTGTCGCTCGGGTCATCACCGCGAGGATCATCGTCGCCGTGGCGCCTGCGGTTAGCGCGTGAACGGCCGCGGAGCGGGGAAGCGGGGCGCCGAGCTGCACTGCTCCAAGCAATGTTAGGCCGATGGGAATCCACGCATAACCGACGTGAAGCACCAGCACGAGCGGATCGGCAACCGCGCGCCAGCCCCGCCAGCGCGCAAGGCGGATGGCCTGACCACCGGCCGCGAGAAGCAGGAGGCCTCCGGTGACCGCTCCCGGCGGAGCCGTAATCCAGCCAAGAAGCGCCACGGCGGTCAAGCCGATCACGGCAAGATCAAACTTGCCCGGTTGGGTGGGGGGGCCCTCGCGAACATTCTGTTTCGCGAGCCAGTTGCGCGTGAACGAAGGAATGATGCGGCCGCCAATCACCGAAATCATGATTGTCACCAGGGCGACGGCGATCTGCCAGGCAAGATCGGCATCGACGGGCGCTCCATTGGCAGCGGCATGGTCGAGCAGGTTGGCGAGGCCGAACAGCAGGACCAGCCCGACAATGGGCAGGTTGCGATTTTTGGTGTGGAGAATCTCGCGAGCCGCGATGGCGGCGAGGATCAGGTAGAAGCCGGCATCGAGGAAAGCGGCAAACGGGGCGCCGACGTAGCTGGAGAACAGAACCGCCAGCCGCGCCGCCAGCCAGAAGGCGGCGAGTGCAGCAAGCGGAACTCCGGCGATCGGCAGCTGCCCGGTCCAGTTGGGGATCGCAGTCATTAAGAAGCCCGCGACGACCGCCCCAACAAATCCGAACAGCATTTCGTGCCGATGCCATGACAGCGCATCAAAAGCGGACGGCAAGGTGGCCTGGGTCGCAAGAGCGAACAACCATATCGAGAGCGCGACGACAGCCCAAGCCGCGCCACCGAAAAAGAACGGCCTGAAGCCGCCGCGAAAGAAGGCCGGCGCTGCCGCCATGCGGGCCTGGCGAAGCGCCAGCATCCGCTCGCCTCGAGTCTGCATTGGCGTATCCTCTCGAGCTGTGGGCCGGCCTGCCCATCGCACCCCGGGGTACTTTTGACATAAATCAAACCACCGGTGTCAGACCCGGCACCGCAAAAAGCATAGCCGGGAACGGCCGAAGTTCCGCTTATTGAGGCGTGGTAAGACTGGCTACATTTGAGTGTCTCGGTTTGTATACCCCTCAATTCGTCCAAATTACACTGCGCGGCGCTACCCCCGGCGCCTTCACAGCTTGTCCAATCCTGACCTTCGTTCGACCTTCCAACAGAATTTGTAGGAGCTCTATCGGTTGGTCGCCATGAACCTCCGGCGACTTGCGCCAGCCTTTAAAGGGTCATCACTAGAAGATGCCTCCCAGGCGGCCGAAAATCTTCAAGCGCTGGCCGCGAACCTAATGTCAGCATGGGTCGAAAGCAGACATTAGGCTTTGCCATTGTTCAGCGGCTGAACAATGCGGCCAGAGCACTCATTCGCTTCGATTGGTCTGCGGTCTTGCCTTACAAACGTAACCTTCTAGGTTTTGATCAGGCTTGTGGGCGGGGATTGAGGTCCGTTTCGTGCCATTTCGTTGGAGACAGGCAATGGTTTGGAAGTTCGTTCTCGCGATCGCGGTCCTCGCTGCAACCGGCGCCAGCGTTTCCATCGGGGTGGTCGCTCCAGCCACGGCGCAGCCCTGGCCCGGTGACCGCATTTTAGGTTGTCCCGCTTTACTCGACACAAATGTCCCGTCGCTAGTGTGCAACTGCTCGGCCGAAGCGATTTCAAAAGGCGGTGTGTGGGGTACGGGGGTCTATACCGACGACAGCTCAATTTGTCGCTCCGCGCGGCACGCTGGTGTAGTTGGCGGTCAGGGAGGCCTCGTCAATGTATTCGAGTCACCCGGTCTGCCAGGCTACGAAGCCGCGACACGCAACGGAATTGGGTCAAGCTCCTGGGGCAGTTTTCGCAGGAGCATTGAGTTCCGTAGGCCGTCTCCAGCAATGGGGGTGGTCGCTCCAGCCACGGCGCAGGTCTGGCCGGGTAGCCGCATTTTGGGCTGTCCCGCCCTGCTGGGCGCAAGTGTTCCCGCGCTGGTCTGCAACTGCTCGGCTGAAGCAGTTACTAAGGGAGGGGTTTGGGGTTCGGAAGTATATACCGACGACAGCTCAATCTGCCGCTCCGCGCTGCACGCTGGCATGATTGGCGGTCAAGGAGGTTTAGTCGACGTGTTCGAGTCGCCCGGCCTGCCAGGCTACGAAGCGGCAACACGCCACGGTGTCGGGTCAAACTCTTGGGGCGCTTATCGCAGAAGCATTGAGTTTCGTCGGCCGAATCCTATCCCTTAAGCTCGTAGGGTCCGTCGCCCGGGAGCGGTCCCGGCAAGACAGCTCAAAATTACCGTCAGCGCGAACTTCGCCAGTTGCTCATCGAACGTCCGCTTTGGGTCGAAAACGGATATGCACCGCCGCGCTAAGCGAGCTCGGAAAGGCGAGTTTCCAGAGGCGGCGCTCTACGTGGCAACCCCTTTTTCCGTCGTCTTCCAAACTGCGTTGTTCGATGGAACACCAAAGAACTGCTTGAGGCTCGCTAGCCTAGCTCTAGCCACTCGGAGCGACGGGTTCGAACCTGCGCCTGCGCCTAGGCCTTCGTCGCATTAGTTGGGGATGTTCGGTTTTCTGATCTTTGCGCCTTCGCCTGCTCTAATGGTCCTCGAACAGACAGCCTTAGCTTGAAAGCTCGTCGGCGGGCCCTCGTCACCCCCCGCAGTTACACACTATGCTTTCTCCAGGCCGTTGAATGGGAAAAACTCTCTTATAATGCGCCTGCGGTTAGATATGTTCGCCATCGGGACGCCGTCCAAAGCAGGTCAGAAACAAGCTTGGGCGTTTTGCGGCGACGCTATAGGTCGCAACCGTGATGGCAGCTGCGCCTATCAGGACGGCATGTCCAATGATGCTTACGGCAAACACGGTGTAGCTCCCGAGTGCGACCGAGAAAGCTACGGCCCACATCCACCCAAGAATTTGTAAAACCATATGGCGCGTGTTCAAATGAGGAATGTGACGAAGAGGACTGACTTCATGATCAAACAGAAAATTCCATGCGAATAATATCGTCTTCGTCATTTCGGAACTCCTTAATGTTTGCGGAAATCACTTCAGTTAGCAGTGACGGAAGATGATTTTATTTGACCTCTCGTATTTGTAGCTTGGGAGTACGACAAAGCCCGTATTGTTCATATATGTACTTTAGATCATGTATTTTTAGCAGGACCGTATGACGCGCGGAACGTGGAAACTGCCGAAGGTGTGTGCCCAGGTTCGCGCCATTCCGAGACCGCAAACTGAACACTTATAGGACGGAAGGTCGCCCTTCCTGATCACCTTAGACACGCCCGCGCCTGTTTTTGGAACGCAACCGGCGTTATCGGGTTTCGGACTAAGGCGCGCACATCGAACTGCGCCTCCAGTTTGGCAGGTTTCACGATTGGGCCGGCGGGTTGCGCGAAGTCCCACACGCTCCGCTGCCCCGGGCCGACGGGGTCTCGGGTCAGGCTCAACTCTCTTGCCCCTTGCCGAGTACACGCTGGAAGCGCGGACGAAAGCGGAGGAAGAGCAGATAGAGGCGCTCAAGTTGTGCCAGCAGCCACGGCGAGCGTGCCATAAGGCCCAGCGGCCGCAGCAATGGGATCTCGCGCCACATCGCCGCGAACGCAGCCGCGCCCGACAACAAATTTCCGTTCTCGCTCGCGTGGAAGCGCGCCAGCATCTTTGCGGGATCGATCGGGCACAACGCCGCCGGCGACTGCGTAACGTCAACAAAATCGATTGCTCCGCTCCAATCGAGACGTCGCATAAGCGCAATCTCTCGTCGACACAGCGGGCAGGCGCCATCGTGCCATACAATCAGCTTGGTCATACGGAATAGCCGCTAGCCTCCATGATCAAGCCGCGTTGGCATTTGAAAGATTTGGATACTGGTCGGAAGCCATGCAGCGTTTGGCGAGCATTCGTCCGGACAGCCAGGCGCATTCAACGCGCGGACCAAGCAACCAGTCTCCGCAGACGCCAAGCCCAATGGTCTGATTCCATAAAGCGCCGTCGCCGGTCCCCGCTGAAAGTGCAAAGCGCCAGCGATGCGATGCAGCAGTAACTGGCTCTGGCATCGGTCTACCCATTGCGTCAGTCAGAGCAGTACAAAGCATCTTTGAAACGAGTTGCGGTGACGCTTCTAGTTGAGCAACAGACCAAGTTGCGTTGGCCTGCACAACCCAAGCCTCAGGTCCGCCGCGGCCGGGCTTTGCGCTGTTGCGGGCAGCCCAACTGATTGCTCCCCGGTTACGGATTATCATGGGCAGATGGTCGAGCGGACGATCAAACACGAAGATGCTTGCCCAGCAAGGCTGTGACCGCGCAAAAAGTGCAATCCGCGCCATGGAGAAATCGTGTAGCGATAGAATGGATGCTGCCTGCTCAGCCGGGATAGCCAAGACGACGGCGTCGAACGGTCCAATCTCCCCTGATTTGCCGATAAGCCACCATTCGTCGTTCTTGCGTGTCATGGCTGTCACATGCAGCCCCCAAGTCACAGCGTGAGCCGAAGCCATCTGTTTGATGAGCGCATTCATTCCAGGCACGCCAATCCACGCGTCCGCACCGGCGAGTGGCCATGGTACCGCGATTTCCAGATCGCGCCATGTCGCTACCAACTGTTCAAACGCCGGATCTCGTACCGTAAAATACTGCGCGCCGTGATCGATCGTCACCTCGCCAAGCGAGGTCTGCAATCGATGGGTCGACATGCGACCACCGGCACCTCGTCCCTTGTCGACCAGGGTAATGGAGTGCCCAGCTTGCTGTAATGCATCAGCGCAAGCAAGTCCCGCCATGCCTGCGCCGACAATTGCATACTTCATTGCTGCTCAACAGTTCTTGATTAGCGACAAGACTTCCCTGCGGCTTTCAGCATTTTCCAGGAAGCAGCCGAGCATTCGGCTAGTAACCATTTCGACACCGTGGGTTTTGACTCCGCGCCCAGTCATGCAGCCATGCTGTGCTTCGATAACTACAGCTACGCCCTGCGGCCTTAAATTGTCCCAGATTGATTTGGAGACCTGTGCCGTAAGTCGCTCTTGCACCTGCAGGCGCTGGGCGTAGCCATGCAAAACGCGGGCTAGTTTGGAGATCCCAACGACTCGGTCAGCCGGCAGATAAGCGATTGAAGCCTTGCCGATGATCGGTGCCATGTGATGTTCGCAATGGGAATGAAACGGAATGTTCTTCAGCAGCACGATTTCGTCATAGCCACCGACCTCCTCGAAGGTTCTGGATAGGTGGAGGCCCGGATCTTGCTGGTAGCCACCACAATATTCGCGCCAGGCGCGGGCGACGCGCTTGGGTGTGTCAGCGAGCCCCTCCCGATCAGGATCGTCTCCTGCCCAGCGGATCAGATTCCGAATTGATTCCTTGATTTCATCAGGAACGAATACTTCGCCCTCAACCAAAGCAAATTCACTATTACTTGATAGGTTGTTCATCGCCCATGCTTTCCAACAATTCAGATTAAACTTTAACGCTGGCTCGCTAGCGCACCCAACAGCGCGACCAGAAGAATGGCGATGCCTTGAAAGAGAACCCGTTGGGCCATCATGCGATTCTGCTGCACACCGAAAGCCTCACGAGGACTATTTTCGTTTTGGCGGATTAGCTCGGAGTCGCGGAAGAAGGCCGCCAACCCCCTGAACAACGCGATCGCTGCCGCGCCCGCGAAACCACCAATCAAAACGATCATAAGAATTGTCATGGTGGTACTCCTCCACACAGCCTCTCGAAGACGCCAAAGCAGGACGATGGCGCTTTTCCGATCTCTCTGTTCGCCAAGGGCACCGGCAAGCCAACATGTACAAAGGGGCACTTCACCTGCCATCCGCCATCAGCTAGACGGAAATGGCCCATGACGCTTCGTTCCATGATTGCGACGAGTCCTATCGCGGCTGTCATCAGCAACCCGCGATTGCCGGACAATCCGATTGTCGAATGCAACGATGCATTCGTGGCGCTGACAGGTTACCGAAGCGACGAAATAATTGGGCACAACTGCCGCTTCCTGACAGGCGCTCGCACCGAACCGTGGCTGGTCGAGATGTTGCGCAACGGTATTCGACGCCGCCAGCCGGTGATGGTCGAAATATTAAACTACAAGAAGGACGGAACACCGTTCCGCAATGCGGTGATGGTCGCTCCTATTTTCGATAGTGATGGTGAGCTGGAGTATTTTCTAGGGTCACAGGTTGAAATTGCTGAAGAGATTGCGCGGGCTAATGACGCGCGGCGCCAGGCGGCCTTTGATCGTATTGCAGCCCTGAGCCGCCGCCAGCGCGAAGTTTTGGTGCAGTTGGCTGCGGGCAAGCTCAACAAGCAGATTGCCTATGAACTGGGCCTCAGCGAGCGAACGGTAAAAATGCACCGTGCGGCGGTTTTTACATCGCTTGGGGTAAAGACCAGCGCTGACGCCATCCGCCTGGCGATTGAGGCCGGTTACTGAGTCCGAATGGTAGTGTCCGCAACGGGTGGAAAGCGGACATTAGAACCTACGCTCCCACCGCTTTATTTTGCCCTGCGATCCCCAAAGCTCCATCGGACGCGCTTCGTGCCAGTTGGCCCCGATCCGAACAGCAACAGTATAATCAAGTGCTTCAAAAGAGCGTCGCTCGACTATGTGTCCCGTGACACTGTGCATGAACAAGTGCCGGTCGCGGCTGCCCTTGATCCAATCGTCAGATGGAGCGTGAGACACATTGCCAACGGCAATCGAAGGTTTATGGTTTAGTTAGCCTCGCGCTCTTCCGCCGCGCGATCCTTAGTCTGCGTTGATTGGGGCGGTTGGGGGAAGCTTATGAATATCGTTAGGATGACGGCCCTTGTTGTCGCGCTCAGCGCAACCAGCTGCCAGGAGGCGAAAGTGGCGACCTCTCCGGCCGCAGTGACCGACGCGGAGGCGGGCAAGGCGTTCGAAGCAACCGTCGCGGCTTGGCAATCAATGGATGCGGCGAAGATCAAGGCACTTTACGCGCCGGACGTGACTGGCTTCGACTACACTAACGGGCCGCTTGTTCCCGACCGCGCTACATGGGATAAAAATCAGGACGCTTTCGCCGCGGCTAAGCTCGACAAGGTCGACGTCGTGGCGAACAAAATTCAGCTTCTCGGCAATGACGCATTTGTCGTGACGTCGCAGTCGGAGGGGACAAGCACGGCACTGCCGGCGAACAATACTACTTTCCGCTGTACTGACGTCTATCGTCGTGATGCCGCGGGCGCCTGGCTGATCGTCAACGAGAATTGCTCGCCAATGCCTAAGCCCTGACCGATCAGGTTAGCAGTACGAGCCTCTACCCGCACCTGTTCGAATGTCCGCTTTGGCTCGAAAGCAGACATCACGCAGTCGGTGAGAACCCCGCTGAGTAGCTCTCACTTGGCCATTGGCAATGCGTGGGCATCACCTCGGCAATGGCCTTGCCTAGCCCACTCGGCGTGAAAGGCTTTTGCAATACGACCGCATCAGGTTCCTCTGCCAAGACTCTGTCGGGGAGCGCCACGACGTATATGACGGGGATGGGGCGATTCTCGCATATCTTCCGCACCGCGCTGATCCCGGATTCGCCGGCTAAAAAATGATCAGCCGTAATTAGATCGGGGCATTGGCTAGCGGCCAGCGCGATGGCTTCGTCGCACGTGTCTGCACACTCAACGCTGGTAAAACCGCGGTTTCGCAACTCGTCCGCAATCTGAGCAGTGATCATGACGTTGTCTTCGATGATAAGAGCATGCATCGCCCCACTCCTTTTTTGGGCGGGAGCACACGAGCTGTGTCTCTCAGGCGTCAGAGCCAATCAGTGAATGTGACGATTGGCCGAATGTAGCATGATCAGGGCTTTCACACGAGTCACGACGCAGTTGAGGGGCCGGTTCCGCCGGCTGGGCGTCACCTCTTCCAGTGAGAAGCGACGCTAAACCTCCCTCATCCGGAACGCCTGCACTGATTGGCAGTTCACGAGTTATGGAAAAGCGAAAGTCTCCGGAAGTTCTGGTTGTCGAGGATGAATTCGCGACGCGAATGGTGGCTGCTGATGCGATAGCCGATATGGGCTTGATCGTTCGGGAAGCTGGAGACGCCGGAGAGGCCCTTCAGGTACTGGATGAACATCCGAATATCGGCGTTATCTTTACCGACGTTCAGATGCCTGGCGCAATGAGCGGCTTGGATCTTGCGGAGCGAGTTCACGAGGACAGGCCCACCGTCGAACTTATTGTTACATCCGGAGCGGCCAAGCTTCAGGACTCTCAACTTCCTGATGCCGGGACATTTCTCGCTAAGCCGTATAGCGCAAGCAGCCTAATCACCATTGTCGAGGAAAAGGTTGCCAACTTCGAGAAGGAAAAGTGACCCGGCTACTCGCTGATTTAGTCGGGTTTACCACCTTGGCCGACATTGCTGAGACTTGAGAGCGGATCGCGCCAATTCTCGGTTCCATATAAGCCCCACACTGTCCGCGAATCCTCGAAGGCAGATATTTCGCTGATGTCCGCTTTGGGTCGATTGCAGACATTAGGACCAGCGATTAGCGACGATTAGCCACGCCCCCGTGGGTCCTTGCCGTGGCTATCCGAACTGCCGATTTTGCCGTCCTGATTCTGCACTTGGAACTCAGTGCCCTGGTTGCGGCTGATGGCCCTACCAAGCTTCTCTGCCTCGGCCTTGGTGTCGGCGACATGGCTGGCGCGCTTTCCGCCATCTCGCTTGACCTGCCAGCCGCCGTCCTTGTGCGGCATAATGCGATGGGTGTCTCGGGCCATTGTAAAATTCCTTCCGATTGAACTGCCGCAACCGCGACTGTCAGTGTTAGTTCCCCGGAAGTAAGAAGCTGCACAAGCATCCGGCCAACGGAGGAAAACAGACGCTAGGAGTGAACCGGTTCTCGAACACCCTCAACTGCCGAATACCCCGCAGTTACCTCTCCTTTATGAGCCGCAAACGCAGCCAATACCTCGTCCGTCTCCTGCTTGGGTACCTTGAAGATAGCGAGTGTTCGCCCAAGCTCAGCGGCGACTTCATCAAATTCCGCGGGAGCAATCCTAAGGTCCCGATGTGCGACTTCCAAGCCAACCGGAGTACTGCCCGGTTTCGTGCCCGTGTATTGAAATGGCCCGCCTGCAACATTGCAAACCCAAAGCGTGCGCATGAATTTCAAGCCTGGAAGCCTGCCCAAATTGTTGGTGTGCCACTCGCGCAGTGCAAGGTTTTCTGATTTCTGACCTACCACCGGGTTTTGCACGACCGCATCGCTGAAATGATCCACCACCCCTGCAATGGCAAACGCGCCTCCAAGGCGTTCGTATAAGCTAGTTTCCGTCATTTTCGGTTCCTCGTGATGGGTCCAGCGACAGATTACGGCTGTCACTTTTGGACGGCACGTAAACGCGCAGCCCACTATAAAGGCACCAATGCGCTGAAAGACCAGCTATCAGCACGCAGTGTCCGCTTTGGGTCGAAAGCGGACATGACGCGAATGTCCGGAATGGGTGGAAGCGGCGCTCGGGAGACTAAACCCGAGCAACCAAAAAGGGCATAACTGAGTTGTTACTTGGTTGTTTGGATTACGACCGCGGTGCCACTCGCCTGAACGGTC
>JANNDN010000078.1:0-3693 GCA_031387795.1 Sphingomonas sp. | reverse complement strand
CCCTGCGCGGGCGCCAGGCATTGCCAGAAGAAGCTGTGGTTCCACAGCTGCGCGGCGTTGTTGAAGAGCTTGGCCTGGCCGTCCTGCTTGGCCGCGCGAATGACCCGCGCCAGCGAGGCGCCGCTGAGCGAGTCATCGTCGGCCAGCAATTCGTTGGTCTTGTCGACATAGGCCTGGTGGTGCTTGCCGTGGTGGAAGTCGAAGGTTTCGGCGGACATCACGGGGTCGAGCGCGTCCTTGGCAAACGGCAGTTCGGGAAGAGTGAACGACATATTGAGGCTCCTGGCTCGGCGCGGGGATGTCCACTAACGCCGCCGTCGCCCGCTGGCTCCGCAAAACCGCGCATCCGGCTTGCGAAAAGTCGTCGGCACGGGGATAAGTCGGCCGCCGGACGATCGGTGCAAAGGGGGAATCCATGGGCAAGCTGTTCGACAATCTTCACCTGGTACTAGGGATCGGCCTGGGCCTCGCGATCGCGCTGATGGCCATATTCCACGCCGACACGCTGACCGTGCCCGCGGTCCTGCAGTGGCTCCACGTTTTCTTCGGCGTCCTGTGGATCGGCCTGCTCTATTATTTCAACTTCGTGCAAATCCCGACCATGCCCACCGTTCCCGCCGAACTGAAGCCGGGCGTGACCAAATATATCGCGCCCAAGGCGTTGTTCTTCTTTCGCTGGGGCGCGGCGCTGACCGTCCTCACCGGCGCATTGCTCGCCTGGACCAACGGCTATCTGGTCGAGGCGCTGACGCTGACCGACGGTTTTCAGTTGATTGGCGTCGGCATGTGGCTGGCGCTGATCATGGCCGCCAATGTGTGGTTCGTGATCTGGCCGAACCAGCAGCGCGCGCTCGGGCTGGTCGAGGCCGACGATGCCGCCAAGGCCAAGTCGGCGCGCACCGCGATGGTCGCGTCGCGCTTCAACACCATGCTCTCGATCCCGATGCTCTACGCGATGACCACTTATAATCCTCTGGGCAGCTAGGCGGCGCTGTCCTGGAGCTTGTGCCGCTTCATCGCGTGGCGCAGCTGGTCGTAGGACAGGCCCAAGGCCGAAGCGGTGGCGCGCTGGTTGAAGCGGTTGCGGCGCAGCGCGTCCTCGATCAGCGCGCGCTCATATTTGGCGACCGCGCCGCGCAGGTCGCCGGTCTCCAGCGACGGCATTTCACCATGATCGGCAGCGGCGATGGCGCCCTCCTCCTCGTCCCGGTTCGCATCATTCGCCACCGGCGCGGCCACGGCCGCTTCTCCGCGCCCCGAACCCTTCGGCGCCCAGGGCGAGTGGAACGGGTCGAACACGATCGTGTCGATCGGCCGCTCGGGATCCTCGTGGCGATAGACCGCGCGCTCGATCACGTTGCGCAGCTCGCGAACATTGCCCGGCCAGGCATAGACTTCGAGCGAGGCCAAAGCCTCGGCGGAAAAGCCGGGCCAGTTGGACCATTCGAGCTCGGCGCCCATGCGCCGCCCGAAATGCTCGGCGAGCAAAGCGATGTCGCCCTGGCGCGAGCGCAACGGGGGCAGAGTGATAACCTCGAACGACAAGCGGTCGAGAAGGTCGGCGCGGAACCGCCCGAGCTCGGCCTGACGCGGCAGATTTTCATTCGTCGCGGCGATGATGCGGACATCGACCTTGATCGGCCGCGACGCGCCGATGCGGGTGATCTCGCCATATTCGACCGCCCGCAGCAACCGGTCCTGCGCCGGCATCGACAGGGTGCCAAGCTCGTCGAGGAACAGGGTGCCGCCGTCGGCCTCCTCGAAGCGCCCGTGGCGGGTTTTGGCGGCGCCGGTGAAGCTGCCCGCTTCATGACCGAACAATTCGGCCTCGATCAATGTCTCGGGAAGCGCGGCGCAATTCATCACGATCAGCGAACCCGCCCAGCGCGAGGACAGATGGTGGAGCCGCTCGGCAATCAATTCCTTGCCCGTGCCGCGCTCGCCGATCACCAGCACCGGGCGGTCGAGGGGCGCGGCGCGGCTTGCCCGCTCGACCGAATCGAGAAAGGCGAGGCTTTGCCCGATGAATTGATCCGCCCGTTCCATCCGCCGTTTGTTGGTGGCAAATCCCACCATTTGGCAAGGATTTTCATTCCGGAAACAGGTGAAAAACAAAGGTTTTTACAGATATCTAGGCAATCCGCGATTCTGGCACGGCTCTTGTATTGGTAATTGGGTAGCCAACATGCATGGCGGCGAATGCTGGAGTGACGAATGAGCATCTTTTCACGGACGCGGGATATTTTCGCGGCCAATATCACGGAGCTTCTCGACCGGTCCGAAGATCCGGCGAAGATGATCCGGATGGTGATCCTCGAAATGGAGGAAACCTTGGTCGAGGTTCGCTCCTCGGCGGCGCGCTGTATCGCCGATGGCAAGGAAATGCGCCGGGCGACGGCGCGGCTCGGCGAGCTTCAGGCGAGCTGGACCGACAAGGCCGAACTGGCTTTGTCGAAGAACCGCGACGACCTCGCCAAGCAAGCGCTGATCGAACGCCAGAAAGCGGCCGACATGGCCGCTGGCCTCGAAGCCGAACTCAAAACCATCGACGATACGCTCAAGAGCTATGAGGTCGACATCGCCAAGCTGCAGAACAAGCTGCGCGAGGCCCGCGCGCGGCAGAATTCGATCGCCGCGCGATTCGAGAGCGCGGTCACCCGTGCCCGCGCCCGCGAGCTGATGAACGGCAGCCGCGCCGAGGACGCGTTCTCAAAGTTCGACCTGCTCGAGCGCCGCGCCGATTTTGCCGAGGGCCGCGCCGACGCGCTGGGCATGACCGGGCCGAAGAGCCTCGAGGAAGAAATCGCCGAGCTCAAGGCCTCCGAAAAGGTCGATTCCGAACTCGAGGCATTGAAGGCCGCAATCAAGGCCAGGGGGAATTAAGTCGCCATGGAAGAAGCACTCATCCCGCTCGTTGCGATCACGGTCCTGTTCATCGGCTTTCCGTGGTTGATCTTTCACTATGTCACCAAATGGCGGCAGGCAAAAATCCTCACCACTTCGGACGAAAAACTGCTCGACGAGCTGCACGAGGTCGCGCGACGGCTCGACGACCGCGTCTGCACGATCGAGCGCATCATGACCGCGGAAAACCCGGACTGGCGGCAGCATTGCCTGCCGGGGCGCGATAGCGAGCGCCTGCTGGGCGAGGAGCGCAGCTGATGGACCGCAACGACATCGCCCGCACCGGGCCTGCCGACGGCCGCCTGACCGAGCAGCCCGCGAGCCGCACCCGCTTCTATCGCGACAAGCGCCACGGCAAGGTCATGGGCGTGTGCGCGGGGCTCGCCGATTACACCGGCTTCGACGTCAGCCTCGTGCGGGTCTGTTTCGTCGCCGCGGTGTTCATGAGCGGCGGGTCGATCCTGCCCTTCTATTTCATCGCCGGCTTTGTTGCGCCCACGCGCCCGTACGGCTTCGAAGGCGACAATGCCGACGAGAAGAAATTCTGGCAGGGCGTGCGCGCCTCGCCCGCCCGCGCCGCCGGCGACATTCGCTCGCGCTTCCGCGACATCGATCGCCGGCTGGCCGATATCGAGAGCTTCGTGACCAGCGAAAACCGCACGCTGGCACGCGAAATCGAGCAATTGCGTTAAACTAGGGTTCCAGGGGGCAGGAATGAATTTCGGAAGTCCAAGTTTCGTCATCGCAATTATCGCGATGAGCATGATCGCGTGGGTCATCACCACTGCG
>JANNDN010000064.1:0-6646 GCA_031387795.1 Sphingomonas sp. | reverse complement strand
TGACCATCGCGGTGCCACAGGTCGAGACCGGCCAGGGCAGCTGGACCGCGCTCGCACAGATCGCCGCCGACGAATTGGGCGCGGCGTGGGAGAAGGTGGCGGTCGAGCCCGCGCCGCTGGTTCCCGCTTATGCCAATCCGCTGGCAGGGGCCGAGGGCTGGCTCGACGGGTTCGGACCCTTTCGCACCTGGTCGCTGGAGCGCGAAGGAGCGATGCGGATCACCGCGGGCGCGACCTCGGTGCGCGCGTTTGAAGGTCCGCTGCGCGAGGCGGCGGCGGTGGCGCGGATGCTATTGGTGGGGGCCGCTGCCGACCGCTGGGGCGTCGATGAAAGCGCGTGCGAGGCAGCTGGCGGTTTCGTCATTCATGGCGGGCAGCGAACCGGCTTCGGCGAGCTTGCGAGCGCAGCGGCGCAGCGGAGCGCGCCATTCTCCCCGACGTTCCGGAGCGGTGACCAGGCGCGTCTCGCCGGCCAATCGCTGACGCGGCTTGACGGGCCGGCCAAGGCCAATGGCAGCTGGCGCTTTTCCGGCGACGTGCGCCTGCCCGAATTGCTGTTTGCCTCGGCCCGGCTGGCGCCATCGGGCGGGCGGCTGGCGGGTTATGACCGGGCCGCGATCGACGGCGCGCCAGGCGTCCGCCATCTCGCCGCGAGCAGAGACTGGATCGCGCTCGCCGCCGACAGCTGGTGGCAGTCCGAACGCGCGCTCCACGCCGCCAATCCGCGCTTTTCCGGACCGGCCGATCCGGTCGATCCGCGCAAGCTCTTCGCTGCCGCGCTCGCGGAAGGTCACTTCGACACTTTGTTCGAGCGCGGCGACTATGGCTCGGCGGTGGCGGGGTCGCGGGCGCTGACCGCGACCTATTTCGTCGCGCCGAGCCAACATCTGGCGCTCGAGCCCTTGAGCGCGACCGCGCGGGTCCGCGGCGGCATCGCCGAGCTGTGGGCGGCGAGCCAGGCACCCGGCCTTGCCGGCGCGGCGGCGGGGGAAGGCGGCACCTTCTATCCGATGCCCGCGGGAGACCCGGCGGGGCGCAATTTCGGCAACCCGGCGGTTGCGATCGCGCTCCAACTGGCGCGCGAGGCGGGGCGGCCGGTGCAGGTCACCCTGCCCCAGGCCGCGGCACGGGCGCACGACCCGCTGTCGCCGGGCGCAATGATGCGGATGACCGCGCTGCCCGGAGCAGGCGGGATCACCGCCGCATTCAGGATGGACATTGCCAGCGCCGACGCCATGGCGGCGTCTCTCGCGCGGCTCGCCGAAGGCGAGCAACCCACGACTCTCGGCAAGCAGGCGTTCGCGGGCGCGGTTCCGCCATATTCCATCCCCGCTCTGATGGTCCGCGGCGTGGCTGCGGCCCTGCCCTACCGGACCGGTTACATGCGCGGCTCGCCCGAGCGTGAGGCAGCGTTCGCGAGCGAGAGTTTCATGGACGAACTGGCGCGCGCGGCGGGGCTCGATCCGCTGAGCCTCAGGATGGCGCTGCTCGGCGGCAATGGTCGCCTCGCGCGCTGTTTCCAGGCCGCGGCGCGGCGCGGCGGATGGGACGGCGGCGGCCCCGGCAGCAACATGGGAATCGCGGGCGCCTCGGCGTTCGGGTCGCACGTCGCATTGGTCGCGAGCGCCTTGCTCGGCGCGGATCAGGAGATCGCCATCGGCAGCCTGACCTGCGCGGTGGATTGCGGGCGGGTGATCAATCCCGGCCTCGTCCGCCAGCAGCTCGAGAGCGCGCTGGTCTGGGCAATCGGCCAGGCGACGGCTCCGGCACCCGAATGGCGCGCCGCAATGCCGGTGGCCCGGCCGATAAAGACGATCGTCAGGCTGCCCGCGATCGACATCGTCCTCATCTCCAGCGGCGAGGCGCCGGGCGGGGTCAACGGCCTCGGCACAATTCCGCTCGCGCCCGCGGTCGCCAACGCCATTTTCGCGGCCACCGGCAAGAGGATGCGCTCGCTGCCGTTCGACCCTATGGCATCGTGATGAAGCAGACCGCCGAGCATCCGAAAATCCCCGCGCCGCGGATCGGCGTGCTGCTGGTCAATCTCGGCACCCCCGACGCCCCCGACGCACCCTCGGTCAAGCGCTACCTCGCCGAGTTCCTGAGCGACCCCCGAGTGATCGAAATCCCGCGGCTGGTGTGGCAACCGATCCTGCGCGGGATCATCCTCAACACGCGCCCGGCCAAGAGCGCACACGCGTACAAGCAGGTGTGGACCGAGGCGGGGTCGCCGCTCGCCGCGATCACCCGCCGCCAGGCCGAGGCGCTGCAACAGGAATTCGGCCGGGACATCCGCGTCGAATATGCGATGCGCTATGGCAATCCGGGGATCGGCGCGGTGCTCGACGCGATGAAACAGCAGGGGTGCGAGCGCATCCTGGTCGCGCCGCTCTATCCGCAATATTGCGCGGCGACGACCGCGACCGCCAATGACGCGGCGTTTGCGGCGCTGGCGGCGATGCGCTGGCAGCCGGCACTGCGCACGCTCCCGCCCTACCATGACGACCCGCTCTATATCGGCGCTCTGAAGGACGACCTCGAACGGCAGATCAAAGCGCTCGATTTCACGCCTCAGCGGTTGTTGCTGAGCTTTCACGGCATGCCGCAGCGCACCCTCGAGCTCGGCGATCCCTATCATTGCCACTGCCGCAAGACCGCGCGGCTGCTGGGCGAGCGTCTGTCGCTGCCCGTCGACGTCGCATTCCAGTCGCGGTTCGGGCGAGCGAAATGGCTCGAGCCCGCGACCGATACGTTCCTCAAATCCTATCCCGGCCAAAGCGTGACCAAAATCGCCATCGCCGCGCCCGGTTTTTCCGCCGATTGTCTCGAAACATTGGAGGAGCTCGGCATCCGCGGCCGCGACGATTTCCTCGCCGCCGGTGGAACGCATTTCGCGCGCCTCGATTGTCTCAATGATTCGGTCGCCGGAATCGCGCTGCTGGGCGCGCTTGTGCGCCGCGAACTTGCTGGATGGCGCGCGCAATCCTAAGCGCATTGCCGAACCAGGAAATGAGGAGAGACAATATGGCTCGAGTGGCGATCGTCACCGGCGGGACGCGCGGTATCGGCGAAGCAATCAGCATCGCGCTCAAGGACATGGGGATGAAGGTCGCCGCGACCTACGCCGGCAATGACGAGCGAGCGCGCGAATTCTCCGAGCGAACGGGGATCAAGGCGTACAAGTTCGACGTCGCCGATCACCAGCAATGCCTCGACGGAGTCGCGGCAATCGAAGGCGATCTCGGGCCGGTCGACGTGCTCGTCAACAATGCCGGAATCACCCGCGACACGACCATGAAGCGGATGGACCATGCCAAGTGGCAGGACGTCATCGACACCAATCTCGGCGGTTGCTTCAACATGGCCAAAGCGGTGTTCGAGGGGATGCAGGAGCGCAAATACGGGCGCATCGTCAACATCGGCTCGATCAACGGCCAGGCCGGGCAATATGGCCAGGTCAATTACGCCGCCGCCAAATCGGGCATCCACGGTTTCACCAAGGCGCTGGCGCAGGAAGGCGCTCGCTCGGGCGTGACCGTCAACGCCATCGCGCCGGGCTATATCGACACCGACATGGTCGCCGCGGTGCCGCCCGAAGTGCTCGGCAAGATCATCGCCAAAATCCCCGTCAACCGGCTCGGCAAGGCCGAGGAAATCGCGCGCGGGGTCGCGTTCCTGGTCGACGAGGGCGGCGGCTTCATCACCGGCTCGACGCTCAGCATCAATGGCGGCCAGCACATGTACTGATGGAGCGTCCGGATTACGCTCCTCCGCGCAAGCGTTCGATCCTGATCTCGGGGCACCAGACCTCGATCAGCCTCGAACCGGCGTTCTGGTCGTTGCTCGAGGCGGAAGCGCGAGCTGCAGAGCTGTCGCTCAATGCTTTGGTCGCGACGATCGATGCCGAGCGACTCGAGGCACTGCGCCCGCCCAATCTGACTTCGGCGCTACGCCAGTTTCTGCTCGCCCGAGCGGCGCAGGATCGCGGCGGCGAATGAGGCGCCGTTGTCGGGCGCGTGCTGGAGCCATAGCGAGGGCTCGATCAATTCGAGCTCGATGACCGCGAGGCGGCCGTCGTCGAGCCGAATGAGGTCGACCCGGGCGTAAGCGGGAAGTTCGGGCGCGGCGGCGAGCGCGGCCTCGGCGACCATGCGTGAGCCGGCCGGCGGGTCACACGGCAGCTCGGTCCCGCCGAGATGCGGCTGGACCCGATAGTCTCCGGATCTGGCCCGCTTGACGATGGCGTGACTGAAGCCGCCGTCGAAATAGACCAAGGAATATTCGCCCTCCGCCATGACCGAGGCGAGGAACGGCTGGATCATCATCGCTTGCCCGGCGACATCTTCGGGGATGGCGTCGCGGTGGCTGAGCCGGTGGGTGCCATAGGCCGAGGCCGACACCGGCGGCTTGACCACCAGTTCGCGGCCGAACGCAGTCCGCGCGGCCTCGAGCGCGGCCTCGTCGAGCGCTTCGGCAAAGCGCGTCGGGACCGTGGCAATGCCGAGCTTCGCGAGTTCTTCCAGATAGCGTTTGTCGCTGTTCCAGCGCAGCACCGCCACGGGGTTGAGCACCGATCGTGCTTCGGCCTGGAGCCGGTCGAGCAACGTGTGCCAGCCCGCGACATCGAACTGATAACCCCAGGCGACCAGCGGCAGGACGACGTCGAATGCGTCCACCTCCCCGCACTCGTTCCACGGCCGCGCCTCGACCGCGAAGCCCGCGCGTTCGAGCGCCGCGGCCTCGACGCCATAGGCCCAGTCCCAATCTTCCTGATAATCGGGCGCCGGGACCAGCACCAACGCGCGGATCATCGCGCGAGCAGGATCCGCGCCTGTCCGGCGATCTGGGCGAGCATCGGGGCGCTGACACTGCCTTCCGAGCGGGCGCGCTCGACGAGTCGGCGGAACTGCTCGATCCGCGGCTGCTGACGCTCGATCCACGCGTCGACGGCATCGGTCGGATCGCCGTTGCGATGGCGCGCGAGGAAATCGATGCGGAGCTGCTCGAAGTCGCGGGCAAGCCCGGCGGTCAGCAGCCGTTCCCATTGGTCGGCGGGGACGAAGCGGGCGATCTGCTGTTGCGCCCAGTCGAGGCTCAGCGCTTCGCCGAGCCGGGTATAAGCGCGCGCGACATCGAGCTCGGCGATCTTGCTGCGCGCGGCCAGCGCGGCGAGGCCGAACACGCCGTCAAGCTCGTAGAGGCGAACCAGACCTTTGACGAGCTCCTCGCTGGCGCCGAGCGCGATCAGCCGGTCGCGCCGGGCCGCGGCCTCGTTCTTGACCTCGGCGCGGATGAGCCGGGTCGTCGCCGCGGAAATCCGCCGTACCCCGGGCTCGAGCAGCTTGCACAATATGGCGACGCGGGTTTCGCCGGCGGCCGCGCGGAGGATGTCGGAGAGGTGATTGCGGATGCTCGCGGCGGCGATCGCGAACAATTCGATGCGCACCGATTCGGGCAGCGCGTCTTCCTCGATCCGGCGCCACAATTCGCGCAGATCGAGCAGACTTTCGGCGACCAGGAACGCGGCCACCACCTGACGCAGCGAAGCGCCCTCCTCCTCGGTCAGGTCGAACGCCATTTCCGGACCCAAGCGATTGACCAGCCGGTTGGCGACCTTGGTAGCGAGGATCTCGTTGCGCAGCCGGTGGTTCTCGATCGCCTTGGCGTGGGCCTTGCGCATCGGCTTTGGGAAAGCGTCGAACAATTGCGGGCCGACGAGCGGATCGTCGGCGATGCCGATCTCCTCCGCTGCATCCTGCAGGACGATCTTGGAAATCGACAGCAGGACCGCGAGCTCGGGCCGGGTCAGGCCGCGCCCTTCCTGACCGCGACGAAGCAGTTCGTCGCTTCCGCCAAGTCCCTCTACCCGGCGGTCGAGGCGGCCCGAGGCCTCGAGCAGTTCGATCGTCCGGACCTGGCCGGAAAGCGCCTGCGAGCCGCCGCTTTCCGCGATCGACAGCGCCAGCGACTGGAGCCGATTGTCCTCGAGCACAAGTTCGGAAACCTCGTCGGTCATCCGCGCCAGCAACCGGTTGCGATCATCGAGCTGGAGCCGGCCCTCGCGCATCTCGCGGTTGAGCGGGATCTTGATATTGACCTCATTGTCCGAACAATCGACGCCCGCCGAATTGTCGATGAAGTCGGTGTTGATGCGTCCGCCCAGGGTCGCGAACTCGACCCGTCCTGCCTGGGTGATGGCAAGGTTCGCGCCCTCGCCGATGACTTTCGCGCGGAGTTCGGCGGCGTCCGCCCTGAGCGCGTCGTTCGACGGGTCGCCGACGTCGGTCTGGCTCTGCGCCGAGGCCTTGATGTAGGTGCCAATGCCGCCGAACCATAATAGGTCGACGGGGCTCTTGAGGATGGCATTGATCAGGCTCGCGGCGTCGAGCGACTTGGCCTCGACCCCAAGCGCGATCCTGGCCTCGGCACTAAGTGCGATCGATTTTTCCGAGCGCGAGAAAATCCCCCCGCCTTTCGACAGCAAGCGGCGGTCGTAATCGGCCCAGCTCGAGCGCGGCAGTTCGAACATCCGCTGGCGCTCGTTCCAGCTGGTTTCGGGGTCGGGGTTGGGGTCGATGAAGATATTGCGATGGTCGAACGCCGCGACCAGCTTGATCGAGCGGCTGAGCAGCATGCCGTTGCCGAA
>JANNDN010000373.1:0-2404 GCA_031387795.1 Sphingomonas sp. | reverse complement strand
CGAGGTCGCGCGTGCCGCCCATGGTGGCGAAGTTCACGCCATCACCGTGGTCGAGAAGGAAGAACTCGAAAAAGCCCTGCCCCGCGGCGCGGTTCACCAAGGCGTGGCCGCCCAGACATCCGAACTCGAGGCCGTCGATATCGAGGACGTTTTGCGCCTGCTCGAAGGGCGTACCAATGCCCGGATTCTCATTCTAGATCAGGTCACTGACCCGCATAATGTCGGCGCGATCCTGCGCTCGGCAGCGGCATTTTCGGTGGCGGCGGTGGTGCTACCCGAACGCCATGCGCCAGGCGCCAGCGCCGTCATGGCGAAGACCGCGTCGGGTGCTCTCGAGCGCGTTCCGCTGGTCCGGGTCGTCAACCTCGCGCGGTGCCTCGATCAGCTCAAAGCCGCCAACATCTGGTGCGTCGGCTTGGCGGGCGATGCGCCACAGACCCTGACGCAGGCCGATCTAACGGGGCGGATCGCGCTCGTACTTGGCAATGAAGGCGATGGACTCCGTCGCCTGACGCGCGAGCGCTGCGACATGCTCGTCCGCATCCCCATGGCCAATGAGAGCGTGGAAAGCCTGAACGTTTCCAACGCCGCGGCGATCGCGCTCTACGAACTGGCCCGCCGCGGGTAACGGCACCGGCTATGTCGGCCGATCGCGACGATCGGCGCGGCGGTATTTCCACAACGTCACCGGTGGCCCGAGCCGCTTCACGACAGCATGAGCCCGAATCGGGGCGAGCTTCGTGATCGGGACGGCCGATGCGCCGGGCTCGTCGCCAGCGACCAGATTCGCGAGTTCGCGTCCCATCGCGAATGACAGCGCGACGCCCCGACCGTTGCAGCCGATCCAGGTGTAGGCGCCCTCGCCGAGTTGGTGCACGTGCGGAAAGAAATCGGTGGTCATCGCGAGCTTGCCGCTCCAGGCATATTCGAAACGCGGACGGCCGATCTGCGGGAACCAGGACGCGAGCCGTGCGGCGACGCTGGTGCGCAGCTTCGCTTCGGCCCCGAATGGCCACATCGTCGCGCCGCCGGTGACCAGGCGATTCTGCGCATCGAAGCGGAAGAAACCGAGTTCGCCGCGCGTGTCCGAAACCGCCTGACGGCCGGGCACAATCGTCGCGCGCACATTCTCGTTCAACGGCATCGTCGCGAGCTGCCAGGAATTCACCGGCACCATCGAGCGGTTCAGTCCATGGAAGAGATCGTCGCTGTAGGCATTGGTCGCCATGACGACGCGCGCCGCGACCACCCTGCCACTCGGCGTGGCGATCTCCCAGCGATCCCAATTGTGATGAATGCCGCGCGCCGGCGTGCGCACGAAGACGAGCACGCCCATCTTCTCCAGCACCGCTGCGAGTCCGCGCGCCAAGGACAACGGATTGATGTGCCCGCCGGTCAGGTTTCCCCAGCCGCCGTAATACGCCTGCGATCCGATCAGCTCGGTGATCTCCTGGCGATCATAGAACGCGACGTCGGCGCCGTATTTGGCCCACGCGTCGTGGCGTCGGCGCGCGACATCGACCCGCCCCGGCGTATGGGCGGGCTGGATCCAACCGGTCTGCTCGGCATCGCAGGGAATCTTGAGTTCCCGGATCAGGTCGAACACCAGGTCGGCGCTGTCGCGTACGAGCGAGATGATCCGCTCCCCGCGCTCCATCCCGAATTTCGCAATGATATCGGCGGGGTCGCGTTTGGACAGGGTCGGGATTACCTGACCATTGTTGCGTCCCGAGGCTCCCCAGCCGATTTCGGCCGCCTCGAGAATGACGACCGACAAGCCCCGTCGACGCGCGTGATACGCGGTCGACAATCCAGAGAACCCGCCACCGATGACCGCGAGGTCGACCTCACGCTGTCCTTCGAGGCGATGAAAATTCGGCGCCGGCACTGCCGTCGATGCCCACAGACTATACGGAAGAGTGAAGTCGGGAAGCTTGAGCATAGACCGGGGGCGAGGTTGATATCGTCCTGCACCATGTCTCCGGACGCCATCTAACTCAAGCCAATGACGGGCATCACTTAACCATCGCGCACGATTTCACATCGAGCGAACGGCATCCATGAAGCGAAGAGTCTCGTCGAGGTCCCAACGCAAAGTATCATGTGGCTCGCGCCGCGCCCGCATCAGCGATGTGCTGACGATGACGCCATCAGCAAGCCGCAGCGCCTGCGCGACATTCGCGCTCGTCACGCTGCCGCCGATCATGAGCGGGACCCGCACGCCGGCCGATCGAGCCAAGGATGCCTATTCCTTCGACGTGAGCCGCGAAGCGGGCCAGCATTCTTATAACAAGATGTTCGTCAGTTATTTGCGCACCTTCGCCAGGCTTGGGCTGAAGGCGGTTCCCATGCGGGCCGAGTCCGGGCCGATTGGTGGCTCCGATAGCCACGAGTTTTTGATATT
>JANNDN010000351.1:0-2779 GCA_031387795.1 Sphingomonas sp. | reverse complement strand
CTCGACCCGGTAGCGCGTCTCGAGTGCCTGGAGCAGCGGCGACCCCGCGTCCTCGAGCGCAAGGTCGGAGCCGAACATCACCGGCAGGCTGCTAAGCAGGAGCAGGACCGGCCGCTCGCGGCGCGTTCGGAACTCCTCCCTTCTCTCCTTGGTCCAGGCGAAAGCGGCGAGCATTATCAGCGCCGCCGCCCCCGCGATCAGGAGCGCCGGGCGCCGCGGGATGGCGGTCATTGCGCGGCGCTATTGTCGCTGTTGTTGGCGATTTCGCTGGCGCCGGGCGCGACTCCGAGTTCGGCCAGCGGCTCGCTTGGTCCCTCGATCGGCACCGTCCCGGCGGTCGACCCGCTTGCTCCGCTGTCGCGGCTGGTCCGGCTGATGATCGAACCGAGCAGCACGAGCAGGAACGCGAAAGCGAGGCCGGTAAGGCCGATGCGGATGCGCTGGGCGCTGCTTCCGGCTTGATACGACATGGCAGTCGACGAACCTATGGCTGGACACGGCGATATGCAAGTTGGCGGCTTGACGCCGCGCCTCTGCGCCGCGAAGGGCGAAAGTCATGAACCGTTTCGCACCCATGCTCGCCCCCATGTTCGCCGCTGCCGTGCTCCTCGCTGGCTGCAACAAGGAAGACCACACCATCGTCGCCGACGGCCCGGACGATAGCGACCCGGCCGCGGCCGAGCTTCAGGCCAATGGCCCGATCGCATTGCCGCCCTCCATCGCTTCGACCAAGACCTATCGCTGCGGCGGCGCCAAGATTCTCCACGTCAACTGGATGTCGGACGGCAAGTCGGCCACCATCCGCACCGAAGCCAACGGCAGCCCGGTCCTGGTCAGCGCGGCCGAGGCTGGCCAACCGATGACCGCCGCCAGCGGCCACGCGATTTCCGGCGGCGGCGGCGATGCCAGCGTCAAGATCACGCTTCCGGGCGGGCCGGCCATGAGCTGCAAGGCCTGAGGGCCTGTCGGCAATTGACCCTGACGCGATGATTCTCACCAGGCGCGGCTTCACCGGCGGGCTGATCGGCCTCGCCGCTGGCAGCGCCCTGCCCGTCCGCGCCTTCGCCCAAGCGCAGTCACTGCCGCAACCCCGCTTCGACGCCGCGATTGCCGCCATTCGCGCTTATGCCGGCGCGCATGTCGCGGCCTTCGGCCTCCCCGGCCTGACCGTCGGATTGACCGCACCGGGCGGGTTCTCAACCATCTTCGATCTCGGCCACGCCAACCGCGATTCGCGCTCGCCGATCGGTGCCGATACCTTGTTCCAGGTCGGCTCGATTTCGAAGCTGATGACCGCGCTGGTCGTCCACCAACTCGCCGCCGAGGGAAGGTTCGCGCTGTCCGATCCGATCGCGCGACTGCTTCCGACGATCCCGCTGCCGAGCGTCGAGGGCATCACCGTCCAGCATCTGCTCGACCATCGCTCGGGGCTTCCCGCCGACGCGCCCTTGTTCCCGGCCGGTGGACTGTGGACCGGGTTCAAGCCCGGCACTTATTGGTCCTACTCCAACACCGGTTATGACATCCTCGGCAAACTGGCCGAGCAGGTCGGCGGCAAGCCGCTCGGGCGATTGCTCGAGGAACGGCTGTTCGGGCCGCTGGGGATGAGCCGCACGCGCGGCGCGATCACTGCCCGCGACCGGACCCTCTTCGCGCAAGGCTATGAGGCCGCCAACAACAGCTTTCCATACGCGCGCGGAGTCCCGTTGGCGCCCGCGGGCTGGGTCGACGTCACTTTCGGGGCGGGCAGCGTCGCCTCAACCGCGGCCGACATGAACCGGCTCTACGCCGCAATGTCCGAGGGAGTCCGCGGCGCGGCCCTGCCCGGGCTCAACCCCGCCCAGACCAAGACTTATCTGACCCACGCCGCGCCGACCGACAGCCCGGCGATGAACTATGGCAACGGCCTGATGCACGTCGGCGACGGGCTCCGCCGCTACCTCCACCACACCGGCGGGATGGTCAGCTTCTCCTCCGCCTTCCACCTCGAGCTGGCGAGCGGCGCCGCGGCCTTTGCCAGCGCCAGCCTGTCGGGGCTCGCCGGGTATCGCCCCAAGCTGCTGAGCAAATATGCCGTGGACGCGCTCGCTGCTGCGATCGCCGGGAAACCGTTGCCGGCCGCTCCCAGAATCGACGACCGGCTCGTCGGCGCCGCGGCCTTCGTCGGGCGTTACACCGGACCGGCAGGGACATTCGAAGTGCTTCCGGGCTCGCCGCTGACACTCTCCGCGGACGGGCGCTCGGCGGCGCTGCAGCCGTGGGGCGGGACCGTGTTTCGCACCACCCACCCCGATTTCGCGCGTTTCAGCCTGATGTTCGAGCGCGTCGCCGGCAAGGTGGTCGCCGCCGCCTGGGGACCCGATCAGTTCGCCCGTGCCGGCAGCGGCGTAAGGCCCGCGCCGACCGACCCCGCGCTGGCCAGGCTCGCCGGGCGCTATGTCAACGACAGCCCGTGGTGGGGCGTGGTCGAGGTCGTCGAGCGCGGCGGCAAATTGTGGCTTGGGACCGAGGTGCCGCTGGTCGCGCTCGGCCGCGATCTGTGGCGCATCGGCGACGACCGCCGCTCCCCCGAACGCGCCGCCTTCGCCGATCCGATCGGCGAGCGTCCGCAGACACTGGTCTTCTCGGGTGAGAAATTCGTGCGGCACGACATCTAGGATTTGACCGGCGACGCGGCTAGGAGCGCGCCCATGTCCCAAATCACCCCGGAAGTCGTCGCCGAGCACGGGCTCAGCGACACGGAGTATCAGCGCATCCTTGCCGCCATGGGCCGCGAGCC
>JANNDN010000338.1:0-5517 GCA_031387795.1 Sphingomonas sp. | reverse complement strand
GTTTCGCCGTCCGCGGCCTGCCACTCGAGCCGCACCGTCTGCGCCTTGATCGTGATCCCGCGCTCCTGCTCGATCTCCATATTGTCGAGCACCTGCGCGGTGCCGACCATCTCGCGCTCGGTCATCCCGCCGGTCATCAGGATCAGCCGGTCGGCAAGCGTCGACTTGCCGTGATCGATGTGGGCGATGATGCTGAAATTTCTGATCAGTTTCAGGTCTTTGGACAATTCGGCAATCTTCAGTCTGGAGGGGATCGCGCCGCGACTAGCAGAGGCTTGAAGCGAGCGCGAGCTTGGCGGATAATTCGGGCATTCAGCGGGGGATGCGCGATGACGATGATACGGTGGTTGGCGGCGGGAGCGTGCGGGCTTGCAGTGGCGGCGGGTGCTGCTGCTCCGAAGAAGGCGGCGAGTAATGCGAGCGCACCGCCGGTCGCGACTTATTGGGTCGATGTCGGCACGCAAAGCGGGCTCGGCGGAATGACCGCCGGTGGTCAACCGGATATGGCTCAGGTGATGGCGATGATGTCGGGCGGACCGCCGTCTTACTCGCACAGCCTCCGCCTGCGTCTCGCCTCGCGCACGCCGGCGCCGGCCGCGCCGCAAGCCGAGCATCGCATCCCGCAATCGCTCAGGATGGGGCCGAGCCTGCCGCTGGTCACGCCCGCGCGGGCCGAAATCCCGCCGGGGCAGGTGCCCGACGTCAAGGGCAAGCTCATGGTCTATTGGGGGTGCGGCGATCATGTCACCGCCGGCCAGCCAATGGTGGTTGATCTCGCCACGATTGCATCGGGCAAGGTCCCCGAAAGCATCAAGCGGATGGCGAACGCCATGGGCAAAACCCGCGTTTCCTACGGCGGCCCGACCAGCGCGCCAGGCTTTGGCGAATGGCCCAACCCGAAGGACGCCAAAGCCGTGCCCGCCGGCGCCTCGCTGCTCGGCGCGCACAAGATCGAGGGCAATTATTCGCCGCCGATCGATTTCACGCTCGGCCAGGGTCAGGACTTCATGGCGCCGATGAACCTCGCCGACGGCGGCGGAGCGCCTTCGGGCGCCGGGCTGGTGCGCTGGAACGCGGTGCCCGGAGCGACCGGCTACGCGCTCGCGATGTTCGGGGCCAATGATGCGGGCGAGATGATCATGTGGAGCAGCGCCAGAACCGCTGGCTTCGCCAACCTCGATTACCTCACCCCCGCCGACGCGGCCAAGGCGGTCGCGGCCGGCGAAGCACTCGCGCCGAGCGTCACCCAATGCCTGATCCCGGCGGAGGTCGTTCGCGCGATCCCGATGGGGATGGCGATGAGCGTCGCTTACGGTCCCGAGGTCCATTTCGCCGAAACGCCGAAGAACCCCAAATGGGCGGTCACCGTCCGCTACCGGAGCAGCGGCTCGCTGATGCGCGGAATGGCGGGGATGATGGGCGGATCGGCGCGCGACTAGACCCTGGCGCGAGCCCCCGCGAAACCTTCTGCGAAGCGGATTTTCCGTTCGTCCGGCGGAGGTTGCGCGCGCGTGCCCCGCCGCTAAGGTGCGCCACCTTTCTTGCGGATTTCACTGGAGATTTTCCCCCATGCGCCTTTCGGTCACGTCGTCGCTGCTGGCGATCAGCCTGGTCCTGTCGAGCGGCTGCGCGAGCCGCGGCGAGCCGCTCGTTGCCACTCCGGTCGCGCCCCTCGTTCCCGTCGCGCCGATGGCCGCGCTCACCGGCGAGCCCGCCCCGGTCGCCAGTCTGGTCCGCGAAGTCGACCTGCCCTACGAAAAGTTCACGCTCGACAACGGCCTTACCGTCCTCGTCCACCAAGACCGCAAGGCGCCGGTGGTCGCGGTCAGCGTGTGGTACAATGTCGGCTCCAAGGACGAGCCCAAGGGCAAGACCGGCTTTGCCCATCTGTTCGAGCATCTGATGTTCTACGGCTCGGACAATCTGCGCGAGAACTTGATGGGCTGGCTCGAGAAGACCGGCGCCACCGACTGGAACGGGTCGACCTGGTACGACCGCACCAATTATTATGAGACGGTGCCGAAGAGCGCGCTCGAAAAGGTCCTGTTCATGGAATCCGACCGCATGGGCTACCTCCTGTCCGCGGTCGATCAGAAGCGGCTCGATCTCCAGCGCGGGGTGGTCCAGAACGAGAAGCGCCAGCGCGACAATGCGCCGGGCGGGCTAGTCGGTTACGCGGTGTCCGAAGCCCTGCTTCCCGACGGCCATCCGTACCGCCATTCGGCGATCGGATCGATGGCCGATCTCGACGCGGCCAGCCTCGCCGACACCAAGAAATGGTTCATCGACAAATATGGTCCCAACAATGCGGTGATCGCGCTCGCCGGCGATATCTCGCCCGCCGAAGCGCGGTCGTTGATGGAGAAATATTTCGGCAGGATTCCCCGCGGCGCGGTCAATGTCCCGGCCGCCGCCGATGTGCCGACGCTGGCGGCGCCGAAGCGGATCGTGATGAAGGACAAGGTCGCCGCGACCTCGGTCCAGAAATATTGGTCCGCTCCGGGCCTGCTCTCGGACGAGCTGGCCGCGCTCGATGTCGGCGCGACGATCCTCGGTGGCCTCGCCAGCAGCCGGCTCGACCAGATCCTCGTCCGCGACGAGAAGATCGCGGTCGGCGTGTCGGCGGGCTTCAGCCCCTATCAGCGGATCGGCACCTTCAGCGTCAGCGCGACGGTCAAGCCCGGGGTCGACCCGGCGCTGGTCGAGAGAAGGCTCGACGAGATTATGGCCGACTATCTGGCCAATGGCCCCACGGCCGCGGAAATCCAGCGCGCCGCGACGACCAAGGTCGCTTATCAGATCCGCAGTCTCGAAAAGACCGGCGACGACGGCCAGGCCGGAACCCTCGCCGAGGGCCAGCTGTACGCGGGCGATCCGATGTTCTTCCGCAAGACGCTCAATGAATATGCGGCTCTGACTCCGCAAAGCATCCGCGCAAGCCTCCAGCGCTGGGTCGGGCGGCCATCGCTGACGGTCATCCTCGAACCCGGCGATCGCCCACCCTATGTCGAAGCCAAGGGCTCGGGCCAGAAGTCTGCGCGCGATATCAAGGTGCCGACAGTCGCGCGGGTGATGCCGCCATCGGGACCCGCCCCGGCGCTCGATTTCCCCGACGTCAGCCACGTCGCGCTCCGCAACGGCATTCCGGTCGCTTTCGCGCGGCGCCCGGCCTCGCCGCAAACCCAGGTCGCGCTCAGCTTCGACGCCGGTTTCGCCGCCGATCCGGTGAGCCAGCGCGGGATCCAGAACCTCACCCTGCAAATGCTCGACGAAGGTGCCGGCGGGCGCACGTCGCAGCAGATCGCGGAAGAGAAGGAACGCCTTGGCGCCAATCTCTCGGCGTCCGGATCGGCCGACCGGAGCATCGTCATCTTGTCGGCGATCACCCCCAATCTGGCGCCGTCGCTGGCCTTGATGCGCGATGTCGTGCTGACCCCCGAGCTTGCTCCGGCGGAGATCGATCGGGTTCGAAACCAGATCGTCACTTCCATTGCCCAGGCGAGGCAGACCCCGAGCTCGATGGCCCAGCGGGCGCTGCCGCCCTTGTTGTTCGGAGCAAGCCATCCCTATGGGGCCACCGCGCTCGGCGACGAGGCCGCGGTCAAGGCGGCGACGCGCGACGATCTGCTCGCGTTCAAGGATCGCTGGCTGCGTCCCGACAAGGCCAAATTATTCGTCGTATCCGATCGTCCGCTGGCCGAGGTGATGCCGCTGCTCGAGGCCGCGTTCGGTGGATGGGCCCCGCCCGCGACCGCCGCCGGGATCAAGGATTTCAGCGTCGCTCCGCCGCCCGCCGCCTCGTCGCGGGTGGTCCTGATCAATCAGCCAGGCGCTCCGCAATCGATCATCTATGCCGGCCAGATCACGCCGATCGTGGCGACCGCCGATGTGGTTCCGATCAGCGCCGCCACCGATGTCTTCGGCGGTGCATCGTCATCGCGGACCAACCTCGATTTGCGCGAGGCCAAAGGCTGGAGCTACGGCGCTTATGGCGGCCTGCAGACCCGCGACCGCGCGGTTCCTTATCTGATCCAGGCGCCCGTCCAGACCGACCGGACCGGCGATTCGATTGCCGCGATCCGCCTCCTGCTGAGCGACATTTCGGGGTCGAAGGGCATTACCGACAACGAGCTCGCGCTCGCGGTCGCGAACAATGTCGACGGGCTTCCCGGGCAGTTCGAGACCGGCGGCGCGGTCCTTGGCGCGATGATGGCCAATGACCAGTTCGGCCGGCCCGATGATTATTACGAATTGCTGGGCGGCAAATTCCGCGCGCTCACACCGGCGCTCGCCGACGCGGCTTTCCGCCAGGCGATCGATCCCGACAAATTCGTGTTCGTGGTGGTCGGCGATGCGGCGAAGGTGAAGCCGCAGCTCGACAAGCTCGGGCTTCCGGTGGCGATCGTGGAAGCAAAATAGGCTAGGCCCGGCGGCTCACCCGAGTCACATGCCCCATCTTGCGGCCAGGGCGCGCTTCGCCCTTGCCGTAGAGGTGGAGGTGGGCGCCCGCCTCGGCGACCAGCTCGGGCCAGCGCCCGGCCTCGTCACCGATGAGGTTATCCATCGTCACCTGCCCTCCGGCGAGCTCGGTCGAGCCTGGGGGAAGCCCGCAGATGGCGCGGACATGCTGCTCGAACTGCGAGGTTTTCGAGCCCTCGATCGTCCAGTGACCGCTATTGTGAACACGCGGCGCAATCTCGTTGACGATCGGCCCGTCCGCGGTGGCAAAATATTCGACCGTGAGTACGCCGACATGGCCAAGCGCCTCGGCAATTGCGATCGCCGCGGCCTGGGCAGCGGGGATATGCGGCGCGATGGCCGAACCCGCGGGCACGGTCGACCGGCGCAAGATGCCCTTGCGGTGCTCGTTGCGCGGGCAATCCCACAACGCGGTCCGGCCATCGGCCCAGCGCGCGACGATGACCGAAAATTCGGCGTCGAAGGCGATGCCGGCTTCGGCGACCGCGGGCTGTTCCCCGATCGCGCTCCACGCCTTGGCGGCGTCTTGCGGGGTCCGCACCCACGCCTGCCCTTTTCCGTCATAGCCGTAGCGGCGGCTCTTGAGCACCAACGGCGTATTCAGCTCCGTCACTGACTCCTCGACCTCGGTCAGGGTGGCCACCGCGCGCCACGGCGCGACCGTCGCCCCGCAGCGCTCGATGAACGCTTTTTCCTCGGCGCGGTCCTGCGCGATGGCGAGCGAGCGGAGGCCGGGCCTGAGCTTGTCCTCGAGCACCGCGAGCGGATCGACCGCGATATTCTCGAACTCGTAGGTGGCGACGTCGACCGCCTCGCCAAAGCGCTTGAGCGCCTCGACGTCAGCGAACGCGGCGCGGGTGAAATTGGCGGCGACGTCAGCGGCGCACGGTGCTTCGTGGGGGTCGAGGATGTGGCATTTGTAGCCGAGATTGGCGGCCGCGATCGACAGCATCCGGCCAAGCTGGCCGCCCCCGATGATACCGATGGTGGAGCCGGGACCGACGATCATTCGGGCGCTTCGGCCACCGAACCGGTCTG
>JANNDN010000325.1:0-3262 GCA_031387795.1 Sphingomonas sp. | reverse complement strand
TGACCCCCGCCTATCACGGCTTCAGCGATGCCGACCTCGACCATCCGATCTGGATCGGCGGCGCGCTCGGCTTCGAGAGCGCGAGCGTGCGCGAGATCGTCAAGGTGCTGCAGGACACCTACTGCGGGCACATCGGCTTCGAATATATGCACATCAACGACCTCGATGAGCGCCGTTTCATCCAGGACCGGATCGAGAGCGCCGAGGCCACGGTGCAGTTCACCCCCGAGGGCAAGCAGGCGATCCTCATCAAGGTCATCCAGGCCGAGCAATGGGAGAAATTCCTCGCCCGCAAATATGTCGGGACCAAGCGTTTCGGGCTCGACGGCGGGGAGAGCGCGGTTCCGGCGCTGGAGGCGGTGATCAAATATGGCGGGCTCGCCGGGGTTACCGAGATCGACATCGGCATGGCCCACCGTGGGCGGCTCAACATCCTCACCAACGTCATGGGCAAGCCCTATCGCGCGATCTTCCACGAATTTGCGGGCGGTGCGACCAACCCCGCCGACGTCGGCGGCTCGGGCGACGTCAAATATCATCTCGGAACCAGCTCCGACCGCGAGTTCGAGGGGGTCAAGGTTCACCTCGCGTTGCTGCCCAATCCCTCGCACCTCGAGGCGGTCGATCCGGTCGTGCTGGGCAAGGCGCGCGGGGTCCAGAATTTCCTCGGCGACAAGCACGGCAAGAAGGTGCTGCCGATGCTGCTCCACGGCGACGCAGCCTTCGCGGGGCAGGGCGTGGTGTGGGAGTGTTTAAGCTTCTCCGGCCTGCCCGGATACGGCACCGGCGGCACCGTCCATTTCATCATCAACAACCAGATCGGCTTCACCACCAGCCCGCAGTTCGGGCGCTCCTCGCCTTATCCGTCGGATGTCGCCAAGGGCATCCAGGCGCCGATCCTCCACGTCAACGGCGACGATCCCGAGGCGGTCACCTGGTGCTGCAAAACCGCCACCGAGTTCCGCCAGGAGTTCGGCCGCGACGTGGTCGTCGACATGTGGTGCTATCGCCGCTTCGGCCACAACGAGGGTGACGAACCGAGCTTCACTCAGCCCTTGATGTACGAAGCGATCAAGAAGCAGCCGCCGACCAGCGCCATCTATGGCAAGCAATTGGTCGAGGAAGGGGTCGTCGACCAGGCCTGGATCGATCAGCAGACCAAGGATTATATCGCGCTGCTCGAGGCTGAGTTCGAGGCGGGCACGTCGTACAAGCCGGGCAAGGCCGACTGGTTCGGCGGGCGCTGGGCGGGTCTTGGAATGCCGCAGGAGGACGTCACCAAGCGCCGCAACATCGCGACCGCGCTCGACGATGCGCGGATGACGCAGCTCGGCGCGTTGCTGACCGATGTTCCCGCAAGCCTGCACGTCCACAAGACGCTGCAGCGCATTCTCGACGCCAAGAAGGCGATGTTCGAGAGCGGCGAAGGGTTCGACTGGGCGACGGCGGAGGCGCTGGCGTTCGGCAGCCTGGTCGAGGACGGTTTTGGCGTTCGACTTTCGGGGCAGGATTCGGGCCGTGGCACCTTTTCGCACCGCCACGCGGTATGGCACGATCAGATCAGCGGCGAGAAATATATCCCGCTGCGCGAGATCAATGACGGCCAGCCGACGCCGCGCTTCGAGGTCCGCGACAGTCCGCTGTCCGAATTCGGAGTGCTCGGCTTCGAATATGGCTATTCGCTCGCCGACCCGAAAACGCTGGTGCTGTGGGAGGCGCAGTTCGGCGATTTCGCCAATGGCGCGCAGACCATCATCGACCAGTTCATCTCCTCAAGCGAGGCCAAATGGCTGCGCGCCAGCGGGCTGGTCATGCTGCTTCCGCACGGCATGGAGGGGCAGGGGCCGGAACATTCATCGGCGAGGCTCGAGCGCTATCTGCAGATGTGCGCGGACGACAATATCCAGGTCGTCTATTGCACCACGCCGGCCAATTATTTCCACGTGCTTCGGCGGCAGATGCTGCGCGGTTTCCGCAAGCCGCTGGTGATGATGACGCCCAAGTCGCTGCTCCGCCACAAGCTCGCGGTGTCGAGCGCTGGCGACTTCACCGGCGACAGCCATTTCCGCCGCATCCTCAGCGATCATAATCCGCCGGCCAAGGGCGAGACCCGGCGGCTCGTGCTGTGCTCGGGCAAGATCGCCTACGAATTGATGGAAGCGCGCGACGCCGCGGGCGACCTCGGGGTCGAGATTGTCCGCGTCGAGCAGCTCTATCCCTTCCCCTCGGGGCCGCTGGTCGAGCGGCTGAAGGGCATGGCCGACCTCAAGGATTTGGTCTGGGCGCAGGAGGAAGCGCGGAACAACGGCGCGTGGACGTTCGTCCAACCGCTGATCGAGGCGTGCCTGGCCGAGGTCGGCAAGGCGGGCATCCGGCCGCAATACGCCGGCCGGCAATCGAGCGCTTCGCCGGCGACCGGGCTGGCGACCCGGCACAAGGCGGAACAGGCGGCCTTGATCGCCGCCGCACTGGGTCATAGCAGCCGCGATGGCGATACCGCCGTGGCGGCCGAATAAGGGTGGATAATGGCGACTGAGGTCAAGGTTCCGGTACTGGGCGAATCGATCACCGAGGGGACGCTCTCCGAATGGCTCAAGCAGCCCGGCGACGCGGTCGCGCGCGACGAGGCGATCGCCAGCCTCGAGACCGACAAGGTCACCGTCGAAGTGCCTTCGCCAGTCGCGGGCGTGATGGGCGAGCACAAGGTCGCGGCCGGGGACACGGTCGCGGTCGGCGCGGTGATTGCCTCGATCGAGGAGGGCGGGGCGAGTGCACCTGCTCCGACCCCCGCCGAGCAAGTCGCGAAGAAATCGACCAATCCCTCCGGCGCGGGAGAAAATCCCGAGCTTCGGGCCGAACCGAAGCCGGCGCCGTTGGCCGACGCTCCGGCCGCCGCAGTCGAGAGCGAGGACGCGATCACGACGATGTCGCCGGCGGTCCGCCGGGCGGTGCTCGAACATCATCTCGACCCGACCAAGATCAAGGGGACGGGCCGCGACGGGCGGCTGACCAAGGACGATGTGCTGGCCGCGGTAGGCGCGCAGAAGGATAGTTCCCCGGCACAGGCCGGGGTCCAGGCGCCGCAGGCGAAAACGGCAGCCGCGCCGGAAGCAAAGGCTTTGCCTCCTGGGCCCCGGCCTGCGCCGGGGAACAGGAACGAAGAACGCGTCAAAATGTCGCGCCTTCGCCAGACCATCGCCAAGCGGCTGAAGGAGGCACAGAACGAGGCGGCGCTGCTCACCACCTTCAACGATGTCGACAT
>JANNDN010000265.1:0-12909 GCA_031387795.1 Sphingomonas sp. | reverse complement strand
CAGGCGGTCGAGATGCGCCTTGCCGACGATGTAGCTCGGGCCATAGCCCGGCTGGCGCAGGTACATGAGCTGCTCGAAACCGACGAGGTGGCTGGTCGGGTCGGAGAAGCCGCGCGGGGTCCAGGCGGCGTGGAACTTGCCGGCTTCGTCGAGTCCGATCTCATTGGCTTGGACGCGCAACGACGCGAGCCCGCGCGCGGCGCGGTTGGCGAGCATGATCCACACCAGCTCGCGACCACGCGGAATGTCGTCGTAAAGCCCGGCCTCCATCAGGACCTCCTCCATCGCCGTCGCAAACCCCTCGGAGCGGTCGGCATAGATGTTGAAGAGCGGCGAGACCTGGCGGATCGGGCTGGCGTGCGGTTCGTGCTTCAGCCGCGCCAGCTCGTTCCAGTGGACGAAGTGGGTCATCAGCGGCGTCGGGTCGAGCGCGTTTATGTGGGTGAAGAAATTGCGTTTCCCGGGCGGCGTGTAATCGACCGTCTGCGCGATCAGCGCCGCGCGCGAAGCCGGCGTATCGGCAAAGAAGCCGGCGTCGACCATAAATCGCCACAATTGGTCGGCGCGCTGCTCGGCGAGGCGGCGGTAAGCGGCCGGGTCGGTGACTTCGGCGGTCGGCGGGAGCTTGCGGTTGCGCACCTCCTCGAGCCGCATCGACGCGAGGCTGCGGTCGAGTTCGCGCTGCAGGATCACGACCTGCTCGTCGAAGGTATAAGGGTTGAGCAAGACATGTTTGAGCCACCAATCGTAATTGGCCTTGCCGACGCCCGACGGGCCCTGGCGTTTGGGGGCTTCGCTCTTGACCCAGGCGGCGAAGTCGCTCGACGCTTGGCGCGCCGCTGCGACTGCCGCCGTGAGCCGCGGCGAAGCGCCGGCGATCGAAACCGTCCGGTAACCGTCGAGATCACGCAGGACGAGCGTGCCCTTTTCCAGGCTCTCAAGCGCTTCGGCCTGATCGAGAAACCCCTGCGCGCCGTAGGACCAGAGATCGTGCGCGCGACTGCCCGCGAGGTTGACCCGCGCCTGATCGAGGAGCGGGGCGACGGTTTCGAGTTGCGCGGCGAGCTTGGCGTCGTCGGCGGGTTTCAGCGGCCATTGATATGGGAAGAGGTCGATGACCGGCTCGGCATAGGTGCCCTCATGCGCTGGGACGTCGCTCATGTCGGGGAAGACCGTCAGGTAGAAACCGGGATCGCGTGCCCACGGCTTGAGCACCCGGAAATTGAAGTCGAGCCCGTTCATCTCCGCCTCGACCAGTCGATAATCGCCCTTGTCCGCGATATCCCAGCCGCCGGTGTCGAGCGCTTTCAATCGTGTCCGATAAACGCCGAAGTCGCGCTGCTTCCTGGCCATCGCCGCCGCACTGTAATCGGGCACACCATTGCGCATCGCCGGCTGATTGAACGCGCGCCAGTCGCCGAACAGGCCGACCAGCCGGGCATGTCCGCCGGTGGCTGCGGAAGGAGGAGCCGATCGCGCGAGCACGGGCGTCGCCATCAGCGCCGCCGCCAAGACCAATCGAAGCATGTGTCTCTCCTTGCGATCATCATCGTCATGCTGTGCAGGCTAGACCAACCGCGTCACCGCGCAAGCAGGATTGCGGCGGTCGCTGCGGCACCGGCCAGCGCGGCGAGCAGCGCGGTCGTTGCATAACCGAGCCTGCGGCCGGGCGCGATCAGGTCGACATCGGTCATGGGTGGCGACGGCGGCGCGGCGCCGGGCTCGGGATAACTCGCGTCGATCTTGTCGATCAAATGGGGCAGCTTCTTGAGCGCCCGGACGAGGTCGATGATGCGGTCGGCATAATGCGCTTCGGGGCCGAGCTCGCCACGGATCCATTCGCGCAGGAACGGCTCGGCGGTTTCCCACATGTTGATGTCGGGATCGAGCGCGGTCGCCACGCCCTCGTTCATGACCATCGATTTCTGGAGCAGCAGCAGATGCGGCTGGGTCGGCATGTCGAAATCACGGGTGATCGAGAACAGGCTCTCGAGCATCCGCCCGACCGAAATGTCCTTGACCGGAAGGCCACGAATCGGCTCGCCCGCGGCGCGCAGCGCGGTCGCGAACTCGTCGACATTGTGGTGCGCGGGCACATATTGCGCCTCGAAATGGATTTCGGCGACGCGGCGGTAATTGCCGGTGATGAGGCCGTAGAGGATCTCGGCCAGCCACACCCGCGCGCGCCGGTCGATCCGCCCCATGATCCCGAAATCGATTGCCGCGATCCGCCCGTCGGGGAGCGCGAACAGATTGCCGTGGTGGAGGTCGGCGTGGAAGAAACCGTCGACCACCGCCTGGCGCAGGAAGCCGCGCACCAGGATCGCCGCCAGCGCCTTGCAATCCTGGTTCTCCGCGATGAGCGCGTCGCGGTCGTTGAGCTTGACCCCGTCGAGCCATTCGAGGGTCAGCACCCGCCGCGCCGTCCGCCGCCAGTCGATCGCGGGGACGTGATAGCCCGGCTCGGCGACCATATTCTCCTTGAGTTCGCTCGCCGACGCCGCTTCGCGCTGGAGGTCGAGCTCGCGCTGGGTCCACTGGCGGAAATGCGCGACGACCAGCCGCGGGCGGAGGCGCTCGGCCTCTCCGCCATAGGCCTCGACATGCGCCGCAGCCCATTCGTAGGTTTCCATGGCGCGCGCGAATTCGTCTTCGATCCCCGGGCGCAGGACCTTTACTGCGACGTCGCGACCCTCGGTGGTGACCGCGCGGTGGACCTGAGCGATCGAGGCCGCGCCTACCGGCACCTCGTCGAATTTCGAGTAGAGGCTTTCGAGCGGAACCCCGAAGCTCGTCTCGATCGTCTCGCGGATCAGCGCGAACGGGGCGGGCGGAAGATTGTCCTGAAGCTGCGACAGGTTCGCGGCGGCCTGCGCCCCGACGAGGTCGGGCCTGGTCGAGAGGCTCTGGCCAAGCTTGATCGCGGCGGGTCCGATTTCCTGCAGCGCGGCGGCATAATCGGGTTTCTCAGGTTGGCGAGTTCCGAAGCGCAATATTCGCGCCAAGCGACGGACCTGCGGTGGAGTCGCTGAATCGATCTCAATCCCGCGCAAAGCTCCGTGTCGGGCCAAGGTGCGACCCCATTTTACGAGCCGCCAAAGGTGGGTGACCGGGAGTGTCACGGTGGAGCGGTCCTCAGATCTTCCAGCCGTGGTGGATCGCGACCAACCCGCCGAGCATCGGCTCGAAGCCCGCGCGCACGAACCCCGCTTGCTCGATCATCGCGGCGAACGCCGGCGGGCGCGGGAAGCGGCGGATGCTTTCAACCAGATAGCGGTAGCTCGCCTCGTCGTCGGTGACGGCCTTGCCGAGCCGCGGAATGACCTTGTCCGACCAGGCCTCATAAAGTTTGGCGAACCCTGGCCATTCGCTGCTCGAAAATTCCATGCAGAAGAAGCGGCCGCCGCGCTTGAGCACTCGGTGCGCCTCGCCGAGCGCGGCGGGAATGTCGGTCATGTTCCGGATCCCGAAGGCGATCGTATACGCGTCAAACGAGGAGTCGGCGAAGCTCAGTGCCTCGGCATTTTCTTCGCGCCATTCGAGTCCCGCGATGCCGCGCTCCCGGGCGCGATCTTCGCCCACCGCGAGCATATCGGCGTTGATGTCGGCGACGGTGACCCGGGCGCCGCGCTCCGCCATCCGGAAGGCGATGTCGCCGGTGCCGCCGGCCATGTCGAGGATCGCCTCGCCTGGCCGCGGCTTCACCCGCGCAACGAAGCGGTCCTTCCACAAGCGGTGCATGCCCCCCGACATCAAATCGTTCATAAGGTCGTAGCGGCGCGCGACCGAGCTGAAGACCGCGCCGACGCGACGGGTCTTTTCCTCGGGGCTGACGATCTCGTCGCCGAAATTGACGTTGTCCGACATGGTTGCGGCGCTCTAGCCTCCTAACTTCGTCATTGCGAGCGGCGAAGCCGCGCGGCAATCCAGCAAGAATGCTGGCGAAGCTGGATTGCTTCGCTGCGCTCGCAATGACGGAGTGGCCGTGCCCGAGCTTCCAGAAGTCGAAACCACCGTTCGCGGGTTGGAGCGCGTGCTGCTTGGCCGCCGCATCGTCCGCGCCGAGACTCGGCGGGCAGACTTGCGCCGCGCGTTCCCCGACGGCCTCGGGCAGCGGCTGACCGGGTCCAAGGTCACCGGCCTCCGGCGCCGCGCCAAATATGGGCTGATCGACACTGATCGCGGCGATACATTAGTGTTTCACCTGGGCATGTCGGGCAAGTGGCTGATCAACCGGGCTGCTGAAAAGCACGACCATTTCGTGCTCGAGACCGACGATGGCGATCGGGTTGCGCTCAACGATCCGCGCCGCTTTGGCTCGCTCGATTTGGTGGCGACCGATGCGCTCGCCGAATGGCCCGTGATCGCCGCGCTGGGGCCCGAGCCGTTCGATCTCAGCCCGCAGCAGTTGAAGGCCGCACTCAAGGGACGAAAGGCGGCGATCAAGCTGCTGCTGCTCGACCAGAGGATCGTCGCCGGACTCGGCAACATTTATGTTTGCGAAGCGCTGTTCCGGGCGCGGATCAACCCCAAGCGGGCGGGCGGATCGGTGTCGCTTGAGCGGCTCGAGCGGCTGGTGCCCGCGATCGTCGCGGTGCTCGAGGAAGCGATCGCGGCGGGCGGCTCGACCCTGCGCGATTTCGCCTCACCCGACGGCGAGCTCGGCTATTTCTCGAAGACGTTCGACGTCTATGGTCGCGAGGGGCTGGCGTGCCGCGGGGGCTGCGAAGGGACCGTCCGGCGGATCGTCCAGGGCGGCCGCTCGACCTTCTATTGCCCCTCCTGCCAGCACTAGGCGGAGTTGACCTTTTGCGCCTTCGTGCGTAGGGGGGCGCGATGTCGGCGCGTCCCTCGGGCTTCGCGCCGCTTTTTCATTGATCCAAACCGAACATAAGGACGAAGAATGGCGAACACGCCGCAGGCCAAGAAGCGCATCCGTCGCAACGCGAATCGCTCGACCATCAATCACGCGCGCGTCGGCCGCATCCGGACCTTCATCAAGGCGGTCGAGGCGGCCATCGCCACGGGCAAGAAGTCGGACGCGGCGGAGGCCCTGAAGGCGATGCAGCCGGAGATCGCGCGCGGAGTCGCCCGCGGAGTCGTCCACAAGAATACCGCCTCGCGCAAGCTTTCGCGCCTGTCCAAGCGGGTTTCGCAGCTGGGCTGAGGTCCCGTTTCGGGAAGCTAACCGCGGGCCGCCGGGAAACCGGCGGCCCGTTGTGTTTTGCAACTGTCAGAAAAATGCAGCAATTCCGGCGATTCGCGCCGCGGTTAAATCGGGTTTAATCGCAAAAACGCCGGAAAACTGCGCAATTTCACAAATTTGGCGCCTTTCCGATGTCAAGCGCAATTTTTTCAGTTTTGTGAAAAAAGCACCCTTGAAAGCTGGCGCCGTGGGCCGCAAGAAGGTCTTTCCGGGCGCGAATCCGCGCCGGAGACAAGAGAGAAAAGAAGCCTGCAGCGCGCGACTCGGATCGGGCGCAACAGCATCCTTTTGCCTCGCGTCGGGTGGAACAGGGGAGGCGCGCGACGGTGCACGAGGGCGTGGGCGATTCTTTAGCTGAAGTGACGGAAAAGGGCCCGACCGCTCCGATTGAGGCAGCGTGGGGTTCGATTCGCGCAGGGCTTCGCCGCGATCTTGGTGCACGCACTTTCGACGGTTGGCTGCGCCCTGCCGAGCTTGGTTCGTTCGATCCCGATTCGGGCGCGCTCGACCTCGTCATGCCGAGCCAGTTCATGGCCGATTGGGTGCGTTCGCATTTCGGCGAGCGGTTGACGCTGGCCTGGCGCTCGACGCTTCCGATCGTCCGCGAAATCCGGGTCATCGCCGCTTCGGACGCGCCGCGGCCGTCGCCCTTGCTGATCCTCGACGAAGCGCCGCCGCCCGCCGAGCGTGATCCCCACGCACCAAATTTCGACCCGCGCTATCGCTTCGAGACGTTCGTCGTGGGCAAGGCGAATGAAGTCGCCGCGACCGCCGCCCACACGCTGGCGACGGCAGCGAGCGTCAACTTCAACCCGCTGTTCCTTCACGGCGGCACCGGACGCGGCAAGACCCATCTGCTCCATGCCATCGGCCACAGCTTCCTCGCCCAGCAGCGCGGCGCCCGGGTGGTCTCGATGTCGGCCGAGAAGTTCATGGTCGAGTTCATCCGCGCGCTGAAGGAAAACGACACGATCGGCTTCAAGCAGCGGCTGCGCAGCGCCGATCTGCTTTTAATCGACGACGTCCAGTTCATCGCCGGAAAGGATTCGACCCAGGAAGAATTCTTCCACACCATGAATGAGATCATCACCGCCGGCCGGCGGCTGGTGATCACTTCGGACCGCGCGCCGCACGACCTCGACGGAATCGCGCCGCGGATCCTGTCTCGCCTCAGCTGGGGACTCGTCGCCGACATCAATCCGGCCGATTACGAGCTGCGCTTCAATATCATCGTCTCCAAGCTCGAGGCGCTGCCCGGCGTGCAGATGCCGCAGAACGTCGTCGATTTCCTTGCCCGCCGAGTGACCAGTTCGGTCCGCGAACTCGAGGGTGCGCTCAACCGCATCGGCGCGTATGCGATGATGACCGGCCGGGCGATCGACGTCGCCTTCGTCGAGGAAGTGCTTGCCAATGTCCTGCGCGCCAACCAGCGGCGGATTTCGATCGACGAAATCCAGACCCAGGTCGCCGAGCATTACCGCATCCGCAAGGCCGAGATGACCAGCGCCCGCCGCGCCCGCGAGGTCGCCCGTCCGCGCCAGGTCGCGATGTATCTGTCGAAGCAATTGACCCCCAAATCGCTTCCCGACATCGGCCGGCGCTTCGGCGGGCGCGATCACACGACCGTCATCCACGCGGTCAAGCAGATCGAGAAATTGCGGGCGCAAGACAGCGAACTCGACGCCGACATCCGGCTGCTGACGAGACAGCTCGAGGGGTAAGCCAAGCGCCCGAGCATAAGCGCCGGCTCGCTCAGCGAGCAGGGGCTTATGTCGAAGAGAGCGCGCAGTCCGGCCGACCTCGCTTGGCGAGGATCGACGTCACGGGATTTACTCCCGTGACGGCCCGGCCATCTGGAGAGCCCCGGCTTATCCGCGCACTTCAGGGATAGTGATCCGCACCGTCTCGCCGCTGCGGCCCGGAAAGCCGGTGAACATGGCGTCCACCAGGCTCGGCAGCAGCAAATCGAGACGATTGGTCCGGGAGCGGGCCATCGCGCGGCCGTCGAACAGCGGCGCATTGGTCACGTTCTGGCGGATGTGAAGCCCGATCTCGCTGTGAAATTCGGTATAGGAGCGGATGCCGCTGCCGTAGCCGCCGCCATAACCGCCATACCAGAACGGGTCGTTCCAGCCCCAATTATAGGCCGAACGATAGCCGAACCGGGGATAAGAGAAGCCCGAATAAAATGGATCGCCCCATCCGCCGAAGCCGCCGCGCTGATAGGCGAACGGGTCCTCGACGATACGGGTCTGGCCGTTGTCGACTCCATAATCGAGCTGAACGATCATGTCGGCGCTCTTGACGTCTGTCGCGGGCACGTAGCCGAGCGACTGGAGGTGCTGCGCGACCAACCCGGCATAGCGCTGGAACTCGAGCCCGCCATTGGTCGCCAAACCGGTGCCCGGGACGACCATGAAGGTCTGACCCTGCGCGGCCGGCATTGCCTGATAGCGCGAGACCGTGGTGTTGAGCCCGGTCGCGCAAGCGCCGAGCCCGAGGGCGGCAACGCCGAGTGCGGCGGCAGTGAAAATCTTACGAATACGCATAACAAAGACCCCATCGACTCGGGAAAAGCGTGAAATATCAGAGGCCTTCCTACATGATTCGCGGTGAACCGTCGATGAAGCGTTTGGTTAGCGCGTCAGGCCGACCGCGCGCCGCGCCTCGGCGAGCGTCGGGGCGGCCATCGCCGTGGCGCGCTCGGCGCCGGCGGCGAGGATCCGGTCGAGCTCGGCCGGGTCGGCGCGAAACTGCTCGAGCCGCGCCCTGAGCGGAGCGATCAGCCCGATCACCGCGTCGGCCAAAGCTGGCTTGAAGGTGCCAAACCCCTGGCCTGCGAACCGTTGGAGAACCGCTTCCACGCTCTCGCCGGTGACCGCTCCATAGATGCCGATGAGGTTCTTCGCTTCGGCGCGCCCGTCGAGTAGCGCGGGATCGTCGGGCAAAGGCTCGGGATCGGTCTTGGCCTTGCGGATTTTCTGGCCGATACTGTCGTCGCTGTCGGTGAGGTGGATGCGGCTCATGTCCGAGGGATCGGACTTGCTCATCTTGGCCTTGCCGTCGCGCAGGCTCATCACCCGCGCCGCGGCGCCGCCGCCGATATAGGGCTCGGGGGGCACGAACAGCTCGACATCGAAATCATTGTTGAACTTGAGCGCGATGTCGCGCGCGAGCTCGATGTGCTGTTTCTGGTCGTCGCCGACGGGAACATGCGTGGCGCGATAGGCGAGGATGTCCGCGGCCTGGAGCACGGGATAGGTGAACAGCCCGACGCTCGAGCGCTCCTTATGCTTGCCGCTCTTCTCCTTGAACTGGGTCATCCGCTCGAGCCAGCCCATCCGCGCGGTGCACTGGAGGAGCCAGGCCAGCTCCGAATGCGCCGGGACCGCGCTCTGGGCGAAGACGATCGACTTTTCGGGATCGATGCCGCTGGCGATCAACGCCGCCGCCATTTCGCGCACGTTGCCGCGCAGGGCCGCGGGGTCGACCTCGACGGTCAGCGCGTGGAGGTCGGCGAGGAAGAACAGGCATTCGGCCTCGCCCTGCATCCTGACCCAGCGCAGGATGGCGCCGAGCAGATTGCCCAAGTGAAGGTCGCCGGTCGGCTGAATTCCCGAGACTACTCTCATTTCGGTGCTCGCTTGCGCCGGAGCGCCGCAATCGCGTCGCGGTCGACCGCGCCGATCAGGAATGCGGTTGCGAAATAGACCAGTCCGCCGACGCCCACCAAAGCCGACAAGGCCGTAGCGCGCTCGAGGAACCCGCCGAGGAACCAGCTCTCGAGGGCCGCGCGGATGCCGAGCAACGCGCCGGCCATGACCAGCGCGGCGATGATCTGCCGCCCAACCCGGCTGACCAGCCAAGGGGGCATCCGGAAATGACCGCGGAGATAGAGGATGATGAACAAGGCGAGGAAATTGACCCACGCCCCGGTCGAGGTGACCAGCGCCAGGCTGTAAATTCCCATGTGCGGGATGAGCAGGAAATTGGCGGGGACGCTCAGGCCCAGCACGGTCATCGCGATGATCACCGGCGTCTTGACGTCCTTGCGCGCGTAGAAGGCCGGGGTGAGCACTTTCACCAGCACATAAGCGGGCAGGCCGGTGACGAGGATGGCGAGGATCTCGCCAGTCGTCCGCGCCGCCTCCACGCTATATTCGCCGCCCTGGAACAAGGCGCTGATGATGGGCACCGCACCGACCGCGAGCGCGAGGGTCGCGGGGAGGGTGAGGAGCATCGACAGGTCGAAGGCGCGCGCCTGGACGTCGGCGGCGACGTGGTCTTCGTTGCGCGCGATGGCCTGGCTGATTGCGGGCAGGATCGCGACCCCGAGCGCGGTGCCGATGACCGACAAGGGCAGCTGGTTCAAGCGGTCGGCATAGGACAATTTGGTCAGCGCGCCTTCGCCCAGCAGGGTCGAGAAATAGCCGTAGAACAATTGGCTGATCTGATAGACGCCCGCAGCCGCGGTCGCGGGCAGGATGAGGACCACCAACTCCTTCACCGCCGGGGTCATGCGCGGGCGCCCGAAGGTCAGCTTCACACCGGCGCGGCGGACCGCGACCCAGCACAGCAGGAATTGCGCGACCCCGCTCAACAGCACCGCAATCGCCATGTAGCGAACGGTGGTGATGTCGCCGCTGCCCTTGCCGAGCAGAAGCGCGACGATCAGGCCGACGTTGAGCAAGGCCGGGGCGAAGGCCGCGACGGCGAAGCGGGTCAGCGAATTGAGCACGCCCGAGAGCAAGGCGACGAGGCTGATGAACAAGAGATAGGGGAAGGTCCACATCGTCAGCGCGACCGACAGGTCGAACTTGCCCGGCACCTCCTTATAGCCCGCCGCGACCACCGACAGGAACGCAGGCATGAAGATTTCGAACAGCACCACCACTACCAGCAGCGCAGGCATGAATACTGAGAGAATGTCGTTCGAAAATTGCTGCGCGTCCTCATGCCCGCCCGAGGCCAGGCGGCGCGAGAACAAGGGCACGAAGCCCGACGAAAAGGCGCCCTCGGCAAACAGCCGGCGGAAGATGTTGGGCAGCAGGAAGGCGAGGTTGAAGGCGTCGTTGGCATTGCTCGCGCCGAGCACCCGGCTGCCGATCATGTCGCGGGCAAAGCCGAGGACGCGGCTGACCATGGTCAGCCCGCCGATCGTTCCGGTGGCTTTAAGAAGGTTCATGCCCGCTGCCCGGGGGCTTTATGGTCAGGCGTTGCCGGGCGCCGGCTCGTCGCCGGGTTCGTCGCTCTCCCCGCCAGCATCGCCGCCAGCATCGCCGCCCCCATCGCCGCCTTCATCCGCGTCTTTGGTGTCGAGCGCCTGGACCTGCGCCATATAGACCGAGGTGAAGTCGATCGGGTCGAGATAGAAGGGCGGGAAGCCGGTATTGACGACGGCTTCGGCGATGATCTGCCGGGCAAACGGGAACAGCAGGCGCGGCGCCTCGATCAGCATGAACGGCGGCAAGGCTTCCTCGGGAATTCCGCGCAATCCGAACAGTCCGGCGTAGGTCATGTCGACGACGAAATGCACGCCATTGTCGGACTTGGCCGAAACCTCGATCTTGAGCGCGACCTCGTGCACGTCCTCGGCGATCTTGTCGGCGTTGATATTGAACTGGACGTCGAGCGCGGGCTGACCCTGCCACTGGAACACCTGCGGCGAGCTTGGATTCTCGACCGAAAGATCCTTCAGATATTGCGCGATGATCGACACCTGCGCTTCGCCCTCGGCGAGGTCGGCGCCATTGCCATTGCCATTGCCCGTCGTGGTCGATTCCTGCTCCGCCATGTGTCATTGTCCTTGATTGTCGTTGGTCGCTTGAAGCGAGCCGCGGCTTGCCCGCGGCGGGGTCGGCGAGCGACTAGCAGCCGTGCAAATCGGGCGCAATGGCGCGCCTGGACCATCGGCTTATTGGAAAGTTGGCGTTTAGCGCACTATGTTGATCGCGAAGATATCGGAGGAATTCCCGCAGTGACCGTGATCGTGATTCTGGCGCTAGTCGCTTTGTTTGTCGGGCTGAGGCTGTACAGCGTGCTCGGCGAGCGGACCGGCCACGAGCAGCAGCCGATCCTGCGTCCGGCCGAGAACGATCCGCGCGCCGAACAACGGGTCGAGCGCCCGGGCGTGTCACAGCCGGCTGCCGCCGACCCCGGCGAGATGGCCTTTGTGCCGACCGCGGGCCCCGGTGTCCGCGCGATCCTCGCCGCCGACCCGGCGTTCGACGTCGCCCGTTTCCTCGAAGGCGCGCAGTCCGCCTACCGGCTGATCCTCGAATCCTTCTGGAAGGGCGACATGGATGTCGTCCGGCGCCACGTCGACGACCATATTTTCGAGAGTTTCTCGGCTGCGGTGAAGGACCGGACAACCGCCGGCTTGTCGCTCGAGAACCGGCTCGTCGCGGTCGAGCAGGCGGTCATTTCCGAAGCCACGCTCGAAAAAGGCGTCGCGATGGTCGCGGTTCGCTTCGAAGCCGATATCGCCGCGGTCACCCGCAATGCGGAGGGGCAGGTCGTCGCCGGCTCCTTGAGCGACGCGGTTCAGACCCGCGACCTGTGGACCTTCCGCCGCGACATCGGCTCGCGCGATCCCAACTGGCTGCTGATCGAAACCGACGAGGACGAGTGATCATCGCCTGTCGAGCACTCGCGCTCGCTTCGACCCTGTTGCTCGCCGCCTGCGCCAGCCAACCGCTTCCGCCGCCCGCGCCGGTCGCTCCGGCTTTGCCAATTCCAATCCCGCCGCCGCCTCCGCCGCTGGTCGTCCAACCCCCGCCCGCGCCGGTCGGAGCGAACGCGCTCCTCACCGGCCTGACGGTCCAGCCCGCCAAACTTCTTCGCCAGGATGAAGCGACCCGCGCGCTCACCGCTTTCCAGGCGAGTTGCGCCGCCTTGCTCGGGCGCGAGGACGCCTCGGGATTGACCCGCGCCGGCGACTGGCAACCCTTGTGCGACGAGGCGCGGACGCTCGACCCGTCATTCGCTTCGGGCTTCTTCTTCCATCGCTTCGATTGGGTTCGGATTGGCGACGGCCGCGCCTTCGCCACCGGCTATTATGAGCCCGAAATCGAAGGCTCGCGGATGCCGCTGCCCGGCTATACTCCGGTCCATGGGCTGCCGAGTGACCTCGTGCGCTGCACCCGCGCCGACGGAACCGCGGGCCGCGGGCGGGTCGATTCCAGCGGGCGGTGTATATCTTATTTTTCGCGCGGCGAGATCGAGGACGGGGTGTTGAACGGCCGCGGGCTCGAAATCGCCTGGGCCAAGGACCCGGTCGAGCTGTTCTTTCTCGAGATCCAGGGCAGTGGGCGGGTGCGGCTGCCCGACGGCTCGGTAATGCGGATCGGCTATGCCGGGCAGAACGGGCGCGACTATGTCGCGGTCGGGAAACTGCTGCGCGATCGCGGAATCTTCCAGCCGGGGCAGGCCACGATGCAGTCGATCAAGGACTGGATTCGTGCCAATCCCGAAGCTGGCGCGGCGCTGATGCGCGAAAATCTTTCGTACATTTTCTTCCGCGAACTGACCGGCGCCGGTCCGCTCGGGGCGATGGGGGTCGCGGTGACCCCGAAGGGCTCGGTTGCGGCCGATCCCAAATATGTCCCGCTCGGGGCGCCGGTTCACCTGATCCTCGACCGCGCCGACGTCAGCGGGCTGTGGATCGCACAGGATACCGGCGGGGCGATCAAGGGCGCCAACCG